>NZ_JBNGOY010000013.1:0-118661 GCF_050589805.1 Carboxylicivirga fragile
ATGTAACTCCCATTGAATATGAATTAAATTATTACCAAGTTTTAATTGCGGCTTAAGGTCTTAAAAAAACGTCCGGTTTTTATTTGTAATTCCAAAGCGCTATGCTAAAAGAGATTTTAGTTAAAATACTTGGACTAGTTAAACGACATGTCTTTTCCACATTAGCATTAATAGCCTATTGTGGCTTATGGGGATACTTTATCCATTGGTTTACTTCTGGTAAGGCCAGTTATCCCCATTCATGCGGTGCAGCTAATGCCGGTATGTTGGTTATTACACTTTTTATATCCTTGCTAACTATTGTTGTGTTTGGTGTTCTATCAATGATTCACAAAGGTCAGAACCGTAAGGATTATGTCACCTTTCTGTTGGTTTTTATGAGTCCGATAGTTCTTTTGTTTCTATTTCAGTTATTTTAATATTTTTTTAATCCTATTAAATCTAATTGCAGTTTCACATGGTTTATAAAAGCTACAAATTTACTACTATTGTAAGGTGTGTTATACCCTTTGTCTTTCCTCTTGCGATAGGATTAAACCTAACAATTCTTAATGATCTTGAGCAAGAGCCTCCAATTGAGATGACACATATGACCTTAATAATGGCTCTTGGATTGGCATACTTTATTATACAAACTCCTATTAAACTAAGGTATGTTGAAGCGTCTGAAGATGGACTTTTGGTGAAAGACTTTAAACGTGAAACTCTAATAGAATATAAGCAAATAGAGTGGGTTACTAAATTTGATTTTACAAGTCCATGGTTCATCACCATCAAGTACAAGGATACTAGATCTGGTGAGAGTAAGAAAGTCGCGTATTTTTTAGATAAAAAAGAGCAACAACTATTTGGTGATGATAAGATGACAGCATTTATAAAGAGTAGAATGAAGATTGATAACCCATGGTTTAAGCCAGATGATGAACCGTCCATGATTAAGAATCTCATTATTTTAGTGTTGTATGCGATTCCATTTGTCCTGACTGCAATATATGTTCTTAAGAATTTTTAGTTCTTTAGTAGTTGTAAGTAATACCTTGGTATCTAGTCAAAGTAATTATGGTTGTTTATGAAGAGGTTTTTTAATAAAAGGAATAGGAAACGTTCCTATAAGGCTTATGGATATATAACATTGACAATTATATCATCCCTAATTCTCTATTTATATGGAGAAATAAAGCAAACAGAAGATACAAGTCAGGTTAAAGAGATGTCTGATTTAGAGGATAATCATTTTAAGCTAACATCACGACAAAATACTGAAGATACACTTGTACTTAATGCAAACGGTCCATTACCAGTCAGACCACCTTTTGATACAAGACCTTTGCCAAATGACTTACTCGAATTTGTAAGTTCAAAATTTTCTGAATACAGATTGCCCGAAGTCAATGATTATCCAGAATATTACTTCGATGGCTATTCAAATGATAATAACCTGCCTTATTATTGCTCTGGTCATTTTAATAATGATTCGATTCTTGATCACGCCTTGCTGTTGCTAAAGGATTCGACCGAACAACTAGTCTTATCAATACATAAGTTGGGTGCTGATTATAGAAGCTATAAATTGAGGCAAGCTCCATTGGTATATGACTCACAGAGTAAGAAATGGTTTGTGTCACATATTATTGAAACCGAAAAGGAAAAAGTGCTGGAAGCTATTGATACTACATACCGCATTACAACTGATGCCCTTACTATTGCTGATATCGAAGAATCAAGAACAAGAGTGATGGTTTGGAATATGGTTGCTAATCGATATGATGATTTAGTGTTTGATTAATATTGAATAGCATGATTAGATTTTTAAGTTATATATTGTTGGGAGTAATATTCAATTGCATCTGATATGAAATTACCAGTTGATCACAGATTAAGCTCATTATCGGCAGTTGGTATGGCAATGATCTTTGTTGGTGTCTTTGTCTTATTGATTACTAACGATTGGATCTATTTTATTATATCACTTGGTATTGTTTACATATTGGCCACTCCTTATATGTATAAGCATAATATTAAAGCTGCTGTAATTGAGAGTAATATTATAAGGGTAATGCATAATCGTACAGAAATTGAAGTGCCGCTAAAGTCAATTAAATCAATAACTCACGCTCTTGGAGGTACTACCTTCAGAATAAAGTACTCGTATATATACATACTAAAATTAAAAGAGAAATATGCATTTGGTTCAGAGTTGCAGTTGCGTTACCGACATGACTTTCAGCATATGAATGAAAATGAACCAGAAGAAATTAAAATGATTAGAGGAATATTGGATAGTGATGATTTAAGAACCAATTAATAAATGCTTTAAAATGAAATATATAATCTTTTTATTTTGTCTTTTTACCCAACTGCCGCTACAGAGCCAAAAGTATCAACCAATGGATAATTGGTATAAATTCTATTTAAATGATTTGGGCTTAGGAATAGATGAGCATAAAAGTGAGCTGAATTCATTCGATTTTTCTTCTGTACTATTAAAAACGCATTCATCAAGTATTTATGGCGTAATAGGAGATGATATGCAACGCATCAAAATTAAATGGATTTCAATAAATAAAGATCCGTTTAATCCTGATACTTATTATGCTTATGGCAAAACAAATGTTAAAGGTAATGTTTGTGAGTTTACTGGTGTTTTGAAGATACGAACTATACGCTTATTTCCTAAGGAAGAATATGATATGCCTTCCAGTAGTAAAGTGAATCCTGAAAAGATTGGTGTTCTTTTCTGTGATTACAATTTAGTTGAGAATAAAAGGCAACTGCATACAGGAGTATTTAAAGGCGTTTCTGCTTCCGAGTTTTATATTCATAAGGGGAAATTATTCTATAATGATTTGAGAGCGAGTGCTGATGATATGAGTAACAATCTGTTTGTTGGTGAATGGATAAGTAACAGTACTAAAAAATCCAAAATCTGTTTTTGGGGTGATTATAGAGTGCCAAATGTAAGCGGATTTGATTGTGGAGCGGCTGTCTTTAGTCCTTGTAGTAAATTTGACAATAAAGGCTGGGATGACATTGATGAAGCATACAATTTAAATGACCAGGAAGCATTAAAAAGGGAATTGGAAGAATGGTGGTAGAATCATTCATACATGACACATTTAAAGTGGTATGGTTATTTGATTACACTTCATAAATTAAGATAAAGTATCCAACAACATAAAGATTACATTAATGTCACAGCCTTTAACCCGTCAACAATACATTGAATACTGCAATAACTGTTCAAATAAGTCTTTTGATAATCAAATCGGTTTAATTTGTGGCTTATCGAATGAACAACCCAGTTTCGTAGGCAATTGCGTCAGTAAATCTCCTATTACTGATGAGATGGAAGATATACAGCAACAATTAGTGCAATTAAAATCAAAAAAAAGAAGGTGGAAAACCGTTTGGGTTTCCTTGTCACTAAGTATTGCGACTATTATGCTCATTTTTACTGTTAAAGAAATCAATGCGGCAACTAAGCACAAGGAATTATCTGCTGGATTTGAAAGAACAGCCGGTGACTTTTTTAAAGATAAGGACTATGATGGTGCCATTTACTACTACGAGATATCAATAGAATACGATGATCAGAATATTACGGCCATATACTCGCTTGGTAGGTGTTATGAGGAGTTGGAGAACTATGAAAAGGCCATAAAGTATTATAGGGATGCTATAGCATTGAATTCAAATTATGCCATCGCTTTACGTTCAAGGGGCTATTCTAGGTATAAAATTGATGATTTTGATAATGCTATTGAAGATTATCTGAGATCATTAGAGCTTGAACCTAAAAATACTGCTGCATTAGGAAATGTTGGTAGTATTTATGAAGAAAAATGTGATTTTGAGAAGGCAAGAAAGTATTACTACGAAACACTAAAATATAATCCCGAACACTATGGAATTATGTCTTCTTTGGCTAGTTTGGAGTTTGATTTGGGAAATTATGATGTAAGTATTGACCTATGTTATAAAGTAATTGGTAATCTTGATTTTGGTAAGGATGCTCCTCATGGTACAATTGCCTTAGCTTACCAGGCAACTAATAAATACGATAGTGCAATAGTGCATTTGAATAAAGCATTAGAGTACGCCCCTAATAATGAACATTATTACAATAACAAAGGCTATTCTTTGTCTATTCTAGGGAACGATATAGAGGCTATTAAGAATTACAATAGAGCTATTTCAATTGATTCAACAAACCCAAATTGCTTTTTGAATAGAGGTGATGCAAAATATAATCTTCATCTCTATCGTGAAGCAATAGAGGATTACAATCAAGCTATTTTGCTTTCAGAACTTTATGAGGGGTATAATTGTGGTATTTGCTTTAATAATCGTGGTGCTGCCAAACATATGATAGGTGATAGTATTGGCTTTAAAAGAGATTTTGCCATAGCAGATAGTTTGGGCTATCCAGAATCATATAGTTCATGGACTAACTTAGGAGCTAAAGCTGATTTTTATAATAAGAAGTAAATAATTTGGTAGTTTGATCCAAAAAAGATCCTGGTGACATAACATCTTCCTATGTTAATATAGCGGTAGAGATAAGGAAGTAAAAAAGTGCCCAAATAGGCACTTTTTATTTACCCCTTCACCACTGCCAAAGGTTCCAGCTCCACTTTAACTTTTACCAAATCAGTCTGATTGGCCATCACTGTATCAATATCCTTATAGGCTCCGGCAGCTTCGTCCAAATCCTTTCGATTTCTAATGCTATGAACGATGCCTTTGTCATCTAAACGTTTAATTTCGGTTTCTAAATCTAATTCTCGTTGAGCTTGTTTTCGGCCCATTACTCGGCCTGCGCCATGTGAGCAGGATTCAAAACTTTCAGGATTTCCCAATCCTTCAACAATGTAGGACTTGGTTCCTTGAGAACCCGGGATGATTCCTGTTTCACCCAAGCGGGCACGTGTTGCTCCTTTTCGGTGTACTAATACATTTTCATTGAAATGATTTTCCCAGGCTGCGTAGTTATGCGCAATATTTATCAAGTCATTAAATTCTACTTCACCTTTGAAAACTTCCATAAATGCATTCTGAACACGCTCCATCATTAATCGTCTGTTGGCAAATGCAAAATCAACACAGTAGTTCATCTCCTTCATATAGGCATGAGCTTCTTCTGTTTCGATGGGTAAAAAAGCTAAGTCGTACGATGCAGGTACTGTTGAGTGCCAACGTTCATTTAAGTTTTTAGCTATTTTGTTATAATGTTGTGCCACCTGATTACCAAGATTTCTACTGCCAGAATGAATCATTACCCATATAAACCCATCGGACCCATGTTGAATTTCTATAAAATGGTTACCGCCTCCAAGCGATCCTATTTGTTGCTGTGCCTTGGTTATATGGCGTTCCACTAACATTGGCAATTCATCAGATTGAGGCATGTATTTCTCATCTTGGGCTTTCTTATGCCAAGTAAATCCCACAGGAATCAACTTTCGTAATTGACTCATTATTTGCTTTAGCGTTTCCGAATCAGCATCTTCAATATTAGTACGCATGGCACACATACCACATCCAATATCTACTCCCACAGCATTTGGTATAATCACTCCTTTAGTTGCTAATACACCACCTATAGGCATTCCATATCCCATATGGGCATCAGGCATTAAAGCCACGTGTTTATGGACAAATGGTAAATTAGCCATATTCTTGGCTTGTGTTAAGGCATTTTCTTCAATTTCATCCAACCACATTTTAATTGGTCGTTTTTCGGATGATATAACTTGTTTCATTTTCTTCTTTATTGTATTGTAGGATGCACTATGAATATGCATCCTACAATGATTCTTTATTAGTTTGTAGGTGAAAAGATATCTTTCAATTGGTCAACAATTTGACCACCGCCAGATAAAGATATGGTGTTTATCTTATCGGCAATCTTTTCAACATATTCCATTTCCTTCAACTTGAACAACATTTTATTGTCTTCCATCAATTTAGCGGTGTTTAATAAGCTGCGTGTAGAAGCAGTTTCTTCACGCCTTGTGATGATATTGGCCTGTGCCTTTTTTTGCGCAATTAAAACTTGGTTCATGATTTCACGAACATCGCCTGGTAATATGATATCTCTTACTCCACCATCTATCAAGTCTACACCAAAACTTAATGCTTTTTCTTTGACGGCAGACATCACAAAACTGGTCACTTCTTCCTTGCGCTCAAGAATTTCATCTAAAGTTAATGTGCCCACGTAGGCACGTAAAGCTAACTGAATTGCAACATATAATTGTTTCGTGTAATCCAAGTTCTCTGTTAATGCTTTAATGACATCTACCACCTTGTAGCTGGCAAAGAAACTCATGCGTAAAGCGGCTTTATCCTTAGTCAATAATTCTTGACCTGATACTTCCATTTGTGCTTGGCGCAAATCAGCTTTCATAACGACTATCGGCGTTGCATTATTCCAGAAATAGTATACACCATTATCTAATTCTTTTATTAATGTACCATTTATAAAAAGCAATCCTTTTTCGTATGATTCAACCCGAAAGCTTCTCACGTAGCTATTTAATTCAGGTCGGGTTAATACTGCTTGCTTTACATTATCAATAACATCAGTCTGAGACCTATCAATTTTCTCGAAAGCAAAATTAGTAGCCCCTTTCCAAAAAGCATATCGTCCAGGTGTAAGCACCTCCATAAAAATGCCATTCTCGTATTTTAAGGTTATTTCATCATCCAATACTTCTATTACCTCTAACATATTGGCCAACTCTTCATTCCGCAACAAAATATTTAATTCCATTGAAAATGTGAAAGGTTGTGACATATTGCAAATGCCTACTTTGTCGGTATACCTTACCCAGTATACGCCAGCTTTTAATACTTTAAAAAAATTGCCTTTTCTAAATACTAAGGCTACTTTACCCTCGTTTATCCTTACTCGTTTCATCTGTTCAATATTTATTCTCATTTGTCAGATGGAACTCACGATGAATTTTATTTATGCTTAGTGGGAAGTTTAGCATACTAAAATTCATGTTCGTTTCACCTTAAGGTATATTTAGTTTGTTTTTAATTCATTTAAAATGAAAGCAGAACGACAAAACCATCTTTGCTAACGGGAATAAAGGTAGATCTACTTTAGATAAATTAGTTTTTCTGTTGATTGATATTCAAGACGAATATTCTCATCAATAGAGGAAGTAATTAACCTTAGCAATTCTAACACCGGATTCTCAGGTTATGCAAAGATTGTCATCATTCGAAAATGATAACTGGTCCATAGTCATTCTACTTTCATGTAACCGTTAATCAGAGGTGGTTAACCTCAATTCAGGATTCGAACCTGTCGTCATAAGACTCAGCCATGGAGAAATTGCTCTACCGATTGAGCTATACTGGTTATACGCCAGAAGGAGGATTCGAACCTCCAACCCACATCGTGGTGCATGAATCAGTCGGAATACAAGCAGGATATTGATCTTAACCAAGTCAATACTATGAAGCTATACAGAAACTTTCATCTCGTCTTGCAAACTCTCTTCATCATTTCTTAAACTCCTATATCTAGGAGTAATATTTTATTCACATAAAAGTGATATGTATTCAAAGATCGTTTTATCACATTGACGATACAAAGATTAAACACTACTGCGCAGTCTTTTTGCGTAGTAGATATTAATTTTCTATTTTTCTAAAAATTTATGATATGCCTGCTAATAGAAATGCCTTAATTCGCTATACTACAATTGATAAATGTCTGCGAAATAAATATCGGAAATGGACTCTGGAAGATCTGATTGATGCTTGTTCTGATGCACTATATGAATATGAAGGCATAGATAAAGGAGTAAGCAGACGTACTGTTCAAATGGATATTCAAACCATGCGAAGTGAAAAACTAGGATACAATGCACCTATAATTGTCGTTGATAAAAAATACTACGAGTATGAAGATGCTGAGTATTCCATAACACAATTACCTTTATCAGAACAGGACTTAAATAAGCTGGGAGATGCTGTAGAAATTTTAAAGCAGTTTCAGGGATTTAGTCATTTTAAAGAAATGACCGGGCTTATTCAAAAGTTGGAAAACAAAATTCATACAGAACACAGCCAATCGCGACCAATTATTCATATTGATCGAAATGAAAACTTAAAAGGTTTGGAATACCTCAATGGCCTTTATCAAGCGGTCCTCAAAAAACAAGTAATCAAAGTTGAATATCAATCCTTTAAAGCTAAACGTGCCAATCGTATCTACTTCAATCCCTATTTACTTAAAGAATTCAATAACCGTTGGTTTCTGATTGGAAAACAAAAAAAAGGAGATATGATTATGAATTTGGCGTTGGACAGGATACACACCTTTGAAGTACAAGAAAAAATACCGTTTAAGGATGATCCATTCTTTGATCCAACATCTTATTACGAAAACGTCATTGGTGTGACTGTTAATCATGGTCTAATGCCACGGACTATCAAATTGTTTATAAATGCTGAGAACGCACCTTATGTATTAACCAAACCAATACATAATTCGCAACATGTACTAGAGCAAACTCCGAAAGGAATTACTATTTCTATTAAGTTAACTCTTAACTATGAATTGGAGCGTTTGTTATTGGGTTTTGGTCCGGGATTAGAGGTATTATCTCCTCCTTCATTAAGAAAAAGAATTGGTAATTTGGCTAAAATATCTAGTGAACATTACATTGATTAAAATTTATTCTAATATTATTTCTTGCTAAAATAATTCATTTTTATTTTGTTGCAATATTCTTATTTAGAGTTGTTTTGGTTGCATTGGTGCCATGTGTAAATTGCTTGCTTTAAATATGGCATAGAATATTATTTTCAATAAACATTTGTAAAAGTGAAATAATTGCCATTATCTTTGCAACGCATTTCACCTAGGTAATATATACTAAAGAAAGGGAAAGCATTATGTTGGAATTTACTACACATACAAAACAAGCGATCAGGAAAGGCTAGATAATTCCTAGTTTTAAGATACTCCGTCCTGATCCAATCGATCGGGATTTTTTATACCCTTTCGGTTCATAATCATATTCAATTTTTTTGAGTAGATCGATAATTCAGCTTGGTCATTTTTAACTGCCGTTTGAATAGCTGATCTACAAACTGTCTGTAATTAAATGGACTTGTTTTTTTTCGTCAATCATGTTTGGCATGATGAGTTTAATGAATTCTTATTCAGAATTTAAACGGAATGAATAAATACCATCCATATTATGAGACCATATATCGCACCATAATGGGCAATTACAAGTTAAAAGGCAAAGACCTTAAGCAAATAAATTATAAGTCGGACAGAGCAAAAAGTTTAGCAATAGATATTATGCAACAGAACTTTAAACATCTGTCAAAACCAGAAAAACTAAAACTACTTGAGGATGTACTTTTAAATCCGAAAGAATTCATAAGTCATAATGCATTTTCAAAGTTAGCCGAAGAATTTATTGGAAGAACAAGAATAGAAGGCGGTACTGTTTACAACTTAGATGTTGTAGAAAAGTCTTTCAAAATGTATGGAGGTCAACTGATCACACCTGAAACCATTGAACAAATGAAGGTTGCTATGCAACTTCCAATTAGTGTTAGTGGTGCCCTTATGCCTGATGCACATGTGGGTTATGGCTTACCAATTGGGGGCGTATTGGCTACAGAAAACTCAGTAATGCCATATGGTATTGGTTTGGATATCGGGTGTCGTATGTCGTTGAGTATTTACGATGTTCCTGCAGAATTTATTAAACGAAATGGCTATCAAATAAAGACATCACTTAAGGAGAATACGCATTTTGGAATAGGCAAAGTATTTAAGCAGACTGAAGATCATGAAGTGCTGGATAGATCTGAATTTCATGAAACAGCTTTATTAAAACAATTACATGGAAAAGCTAAAATGCAATTAGGAAGTTCAGGGTCGGGAAATCACTTTGTGGAGGTCGGAATTGTTGAGCTCGGCCCAAACAATCGCTTAAAAATACCAGAAGGGAATTACCTTGGCATATTAGCACATTCCGGTTCAAGAGGCTTAGGCGCTGCAATAGCAAGTCATTATACACAAATTGCAATGAAAAAATGCCACCTCCCTAAAAAAGCCAAACATTTAGCCTGGCTCGATTTAGGTAGCGAAGCCGGACAAGAATATTGGCTTTCGATGAATCTTGCCGGTGATTACGCTAAAGCTTGTCATGATGTTATTCATTACAAATTGGCAAAGTCAATGGGTGTAAAAGCAATAGCCAAAATTGAAAATCATCACAATTTTGCATGGAAAGAGATTCATGATGGTAAGGAATTAATTGTACACCGAAAAGGTGCGACTCCGGCAAACAAAGGCCAATTAGGAATTATTCCGGCAAATATGATTGATCCCGGTTATATAGTCACAGGCAATGGAGCTGCGGATTCACTTTTCTCCGCTTCGCATGGGGCAGGAAGAAAAATGAGTCGGAAAAAGGCCAAAGAATCTATTACCGGTAGTGAGCTAAAAAAGAAATTAAAACAAACTGGCGTTACAACTATTGGCGGTACCGTGGACGAAGCACCAATGACCTATAAAAACATAGAAGAGGTCATGCGAAGTCAGAAAGATCTCGTCAATATTGAGGGAAAGTTTTACCCACAAATTGTAAGAATGGATAAATAATAAAGAAATGGAAAAGATTATACAAATAACATCAGGAAGAGGCCCGGCAGAATGCTGCTGGGTGGTGGCACAAATTCTTAAAATCATCATAAAAGAAGCGAGTACCAACAATTTAAATTACACAATTCTTCATCGGGAAGAAGGTATAGAGAGTAGAACCTTGTATTCAGTAACCATTCAGTTAGACGGCACCAATGTTAATAACTTTATTAAACAATGGGCTGGAACCATTCAATGGATTGGTCAAAGCGAATACCGTAAATACAATAAGAGAAAGAATTGGTATGTAGCTATAAACGAGTTGCAGTTCGTGAAGGAAATTATTCAAATAACTGATAGGGATATTGCCTATCAAGCCATTCGTTCCGGAGGGCCCGGTGGTCAACATGTGAATAAAGTTAGTACTGCGATTAGAGCTACTCATATTCCAACAGGCTTGCAAGTGGTTTCATCCGAAAGTAGATCGCAATTACAAAATAAGAAACTGGCCAAAGAACGATTATTCCAACTTTTAAAACTGGAACAAGTCAATCAGAAAAAAGCATTGGTTAAAGAGAACTGGCAAAATCACAATGAAATTGTAAGAGGTAACCCTATCAAAACTTTTGTTGGAAGTGATTTTAAAGTTCAAAAAAATAATAGGAATTACAAATCCAGAAGACTATCCCTTAAAAATGAAGTAAGGGATATTCTTTCGAAAGAATAAATATTAATTATGAGCACATTAGCAGATCAATACTATATAAAAGCACTCGATCAATATCCATTCAACCTGGAAGAAGCTATTGAGAATTTGAATTATGCCTTAAGTCATAACAATGAACATATAGGGGCTAATTACTTAATGGGTAAACTGCATAGGGAACAATTAAATAATTTGCCAAAAGCAGAGCAATATTACTTAACAGCATTAGCCAGCAATCCTGATGATCTAAATGTCTGTATGGATTACATTTTGTTGCTTATTATACTTAAGGAATATGATAAAGCCAAAAAACTCATCATTTACACCAATAAAATTAAAGGGGTTGATTTGGCAAGAACTTACGCTTTTCAAGCCTTGATTCAAGAATATCAACATGACTATGAAAAAGCACTTTTATTATACAAAGAAGCAAGATTGGAAGCATACAATGAGGAGTTTATGAATTATTTAAATAGTGAAATCAAAAGAGTGAAAATGAAAAGAAAGTATGTTAAAAAAACAAATGAGGAAGAAAACGAAAGTCAGAAAACGTCTTCATAATCATAAAACCATTTGCAATTGAATAGTTTTAACTACATTGATATTTAAAACAACAAGTTATGTTATTGTTTCGCACAAAATATAGAGGAGCTCCTAGTTAAGTATTTACAATAACTAGGAACAAATGAAAGATTCAGATTGGGCACTCCATATTCACATTAAGACGAAATATGAACACCGTATCAGAAAAGCTTTTGGTACTGATGAGTATGGAATAGTTGAAATTCCACGTAAAATTGGGAATTGTCAAATATCCAGAATTCACAATTTTCAAAAAATGGGTGGTTGCCCATACTGTTTCCCTCATGGCATTGAATGCACCAATGCAACTGTATTAAAGATGCGTAACCGTAACTGGAAACGCTACCGTAAAAGACAATGGAAGTAGAATTTAAGGCATCTAGTTTAGGTGCCTGCTTTTTTACATCTTTGCTATTGCTTCAATCTGCTCAATTATATAATCAACTCTTTCGTCACCTGCTGAATATGGCAAAGCACATTCAATTCCTTCCGTTAGGCCATCATCTTGAAGTAAGTCCTGGCATTGTTCTTTAAGATATTGCTTAACGTCTGAGCTTGCAGATTTTATATGATCAAGAATATCACAGAGCTGTAAGTTTTCCGAAGCCCTTTTTTTCCTTATAAACACAACCAGTGTCAAGGTTAATTATATTTGAGTTTGACAGAACTATCTTCTCACAATTCTCAACAGATATCGGGGTATGTCCATGAATGATTGATTTTCCTATCAAAACAGGATTGCTGTATTTATTATTGCGACTCCAAAGCATCTGATGCATGTCATTAAATGGATTGATAACATTATCATTCAATCCTGCATGAACAAGTATTATATCATCTTCAATATGATAATACTTCAGTGAGCTAATAAAGTCAATGTACTTAGTACTAATTTCAGTTGGTTCATTAACTCCAAAACTTTGAAGAGTTGTATTACCTCCATTATAATTCCAAGCCACATTCTGCTGAAAGTCTTCCAAGGCATTAAGGAATTGGTTTAGAGTTCCTCAATTTCAATTGGGTAAAAGGCCATAAATATATCTTCTCCAGATAATAAACATTCGAGATAATCTTTAGTCCCACCCATAATCAGTTTTCCAATTTTAACTTCACAGAAGAAAACAATTCGACCTGTTTCGTATTCTTCATCGTATTCTTCAAAAGATAACATCTCATAATCATCATCTGAAGGTATTCTGTTTAACAATTGACTCAACAGTCGCATTAAAACAAGGTTTTCTGCAATGTTAAAAGCATTCATAATTTGCTGTTTTGATATTTCACTGGATTTTATGAATTCCTTTAACCGAACTTCTTCCTGTATCACAGTTAGTTTCTGAGTGATTGCCATTTTACTTTAGCATTAGTTTAGGATAATAAACAAATTTGAGAAAACTTTCTTTATACAGCAAACTAAGCATCATTTTTGCGGAAGGCATAAGGGAAGAGAATTATTCTTACATAATTAAATTACTAAAGAAACAATTAAACCATGCATGTTGAAATAGATTTACTATTTTTGAGCTAACATATTAGAATAAATTATTGCGTCACTGACGCTTCTCTACAGAAAAACGACCAATTTAACTGAGCAGGAGAAGTTAGGAAGTGAACGCACTCTACATGGGTGTGTTCCTTTCGCTTATTTAGTTTGCTCGGGTGCTTGGTCGTACCTTCTGTAACTAGATATAGTGGAGGTTCACACCCACTGTAAGCTTCCCCGAAAACCGGACAGTTTAAAAGTAGATAATTTTCTTTGGCTTGTTAGAAATGACACATGAAAAATCACAAGCTTAAATATTACATATATAGTATATGCAAAAAGTCTCTTTAAACGCAATAATGATGCACAAAATAGAAAAAAATCAACAACGATTAATCCTAAGACAGATATTCTTTAATCAATCCAATTCGCAAGTTATTATCCACGTTGATAATGTAATTTATCAAGGGGAAATAGTTAGCTATGATGAAGAAGAGGACTCTATATCATTAGATCGGGGAAAAGATATTTCAACCTTGTCATTAGATCATATTGATGAATTATACCTTGTCTCTAATACGCACTTGAATCAAGACTGAAAAGAGGTTAGAAAGAAAAAACATGGATAGTAGCATAGAAATATTTAAAACCAACGATAACCAAACCGAAATACAGGTTCAGTTTGAAAACGAAACAGTTTGGTTAAATAGACATCATATGGCCGAACTATTTGGCCGTGATGTTAAAACTATTGGTAAGCATATAAATAATGTATTTAATGAAGGAGAATTAACTCGTGAAGTGGTTGTCGCAAAATTTGCGACTACCACTCGGCACGGTGCTATCAGCGGAAAAACGCAAACTAAGGAAGTCGAGTTTTATAATCTCGACGTAATTATTTCTGTCGGTTATCGTGTAAAATCACAACAAGGCACTCAATTCCGTCAATGGGCTACACAACGACTGAAAGATTATCTCGTAAAAGGATATGCTATAAATGAAAATCGGTTGGCACAAAAACAACAGGAAGTTGAATATTTAAAAACAGGGATTAGAATTATTAATCGTGCCATTGAAGAAGCAACAAATGACGATAGTAAAGAGGTATTTAGGCTTTTTTCGAAAGGCTTAGCTTTGCTTGATGATTACGACCATGAAGAGCTTGATAAAAGAGGTACTACCTTAAAAAGTACTACCTATCCAAGTTTTGGCATGTATATGGAGCTTATAAATAATATGTACTCAGATTTTGAATCGGATGTATTTGCACAACCTAAAGATGATAGCTTTAGAAGTTCGATAGGCCAAATTATGCAAGGTTTTGGTGGTGAAGATTTATATCCTACCATTGAAGAAAAAGCTGCTAACCTTCTCTATTACGTAGTGAAAAACCATTCATTTGTAGATGGTAACAAGCGTATTGCAGCAGCATGTTTTGTTTTCTTTTTAGAACAAAACAACTCTCTTATAAAACCCAACGGTAAGCCACTAATAGATAATAGTACTCTAGCAGCACTAACATTATTTGTTGCCACAAGTAAAACCGAAGAAGCTGATGTTGTAAAGCAATTGGTTATTTCTATACTTAATCGAAATTATTAAGTATAGTCTCACGATACGCAAATAGAATAGTGCACAAACATAGCTAATTGAAGAGGATTATTTTGTATATTTGTACATTATAATGTACATCAAAATATTTGCGTTATGAGAGTAATTAGTTCGGCAGAGCTTCGCGGCAATATGAAGAAATATCTTGATTTAGCAGCAAGCGAACAAATAATTATACAACGAGGGAAGAAAGAAACCTTCGTGCTTCAGAAAAGAGAGTACCTGAAGCCAGATGAAGATTTTAATAGAGCCATTGGTTTGGAAGAGTTCAGAGAGGAAGCAAAAGAACATGTAAAGAAGTTATTCAACCAGAATAAATGAGAATATTATTTCTTCCCGAAACTCTTCAGTACTTTAATGATTTATCTACAATCCTTTATCAAAAGGAATACTTCGGATTTGAAGAGTCCGCTCTTGCTTATGTGGATTCATTATTAGATGATATTAAAGAGTCTTTGCACACAAAGCTAACTAAAAAAGCACCTGAATATTTTAATAAATATGGCAAGGGTATGCAATATGCTACTTTCAAAAAAAATAAAAACACCCACTGGTATGTCTTCTTTAGTATATATGAGAAAGAAGACGAGCTTATTTATCTTGTTCGCTACATCAGTAATAACCATGTAGATTCTCACCATCTATAAAATAAACGGATACCCAAAGTATGAAAGGAGATTCTAAAATGACAAACTTGCAGTTTACCTATCTACTTTAGTTGATAGTACTCAACTTCAAATGAATTTTTCCCATTTAAACTGCAAATCCGTCATTTAAGGAGTATATCATATTTAGTATATGTAAAAAGTCTCATGAAACCCTTATTAGAAGAGACAAACGTGATAATTAATGTTTCAATATTTTTTATTGAGCAATAATCAATCTGATACTTTGCCAAAGAAAGTTTGTACTAACAGGGATGAAAAGTGCTTCTTTTGTACTTTGTGAATGAACAATAAATTAACAAGTTACATGACTCTAGTACTAAAGTACAAAAAAGCACCATCAAAAAAGGACTACTGGTTCATGATTCTCATTGCATCAATTAAATAATCCTTATTTGGTTTTGTATATAGCTCAGTCGTTTTAATATCTGTATGTCCAAGCATTTTACTTACATATTTTAGCGCCACCCCTTTGTGTAAGGTGTTTGTTGCAAAAGAGTGCCTGGCACAATGAAAACTAATGTTATTGGCTTTATCAATTTTACATTTTGCTATTGATTTTCTAAGAGTTTTATTGGTTTTTTGATTGGAGATAACCCTAAATATTGGCTGGTTAGTTTTATATTCATATTGTGGTAAATATGATATTGCTTTCTTAGTTAGAGGTATTACTACATCAACTTTAGTTTTATGCATTTGTTTTTCTACTGTTCTCCAATCATCAATACCTCCATCTTCATTTGAAAGAATTAAATTGGATATAATGTGTTTGGGGGTTAATTGCTTAACATCCATAAATCGCAAACCGGTATAGCAGCTAAATAAGAAATATTGAAGAACATTCTTTTCCCCTTTAGGTATTTTTGATGAGCTGTAATACTTTTCAAGCAACTCTATTTCGTAAGAGGTTAAATACTCTCTTTTACCAGGCACCTTACTTAGCTTAATCTTATTGAAACATTGGTATCTAATAAATCATTTCTAATGGCTTCATTCAATACAGCTTTTATAAAACCGAGGGACTTGGTTATAGTATTCGTTTTATTTTCAAGTATGGTATGCATGTAGTTTTTATAACCTTGTATAAAATCAAGATTATTAACCTCTGCTAATGATAGGTTCTTTATTCTAGTATGGTTATTAAGTTTCGTAAGTTGACTTTTGTATGTTCGTCTGGTGTTTGCAGACAACTCCTCATGATTTTTAATGTATGAAAGCGCAAATGCGTAAAAATTATCTTTAGAGAAATTGCCACGAAACTTATTTGTAAATTCTAAAAATGTTGGAGGCTTGTTAAAACGGGTGAAGTCATTGAGAATTGCTTTTGCCCTTGTTTTGGCATCTGATATTATCAAATTAATGATAGCGCTGTTTTCAACTGTAGATCTAACTTCTTGCTTCTCTTTTAACCAGTTTTCTTCTTTGCAATAAACTTTCAAAGAAAAATATCTTGATTGACGGTTAATTGTTAGTCTGAGATGAATTGGGTGTGAGCCATCTTGCCTTGAATAGGATTTTCTCAACCTTAATTCTGTTCTTGCTTTCATTATATTTCCATTTTGTGTACAAACAATTGTCAAACAAATCTGGAAATAAGTTGAGATATAGACTATCAAGAAGCTTAATGGAATTAGTCTAAATAACTGAAAGTGAAATAATTTGAAGTTTTTAGTTTCAATTTATTTCACTTTCTGGTGGAGCTGCGGGGGATCGAACCCCGGTCCAGACAAGGAAGCTATATGCTTTCTACATGCTTAGCTTTGACTTAATTTTCGAATAATAGCTGGATCAAAGCCACCGACTATTACCTTATCCTCTTTATTTCGGAAAAAGCCCAAGGTTTACCTTTTCCTAGTCTCGATTTTGCTAGCATCTCTAGTACGAACCGCCTCAAAACAGTAGCATTCGTGAGATGTCTTGTTTCAACACCTAGTGAAGAAATTAAGCTAATCTACTATAATTCGATTAAGCTGCAAGAGCGTAATTATTTTCGCCAATTAAAAAGGTTGAGATCCGGGTTTTACGAGTCAGCATCACGACACTCGACATGCTTACACACCACTTTGCCAAGCTGTCAAATCCACGTCAGCCCCATTGTGTGCGGCAAAGATAATAAAAACCTACAAAATGCAGTATACAATATCAATTCAGAAGAAAGGAATCCTACTATTCTAGTTTATAAAGATTTTAATCCAGCAATTGTTTCCATTGGGTTTGCCGACTTAAAGATATAACTACCAGCCACCAACACATCTGCACCTTGATCGATCAATTGTTTGGCATTGCTATTATCAACACCTCCGTCCACTTCAATCAATGCCCTACTATTCTTTTTAAGTATCAACTCTTTTAATTGAGCCACTTTTGAATAGGTGTTCTGAATGTACTTTTGTCCACCAAAACCAGGATTAACCGACATTAATAATACTAAATCCAAATCAGCAACAATATCTTCGAGCAAAGCAACAGGCGTATGCGGATTTAGCGTTACACCGGCTTTCATACCCGACGCATGAATGGATTGAACCGTACGATGCAAGTGATTACAAGCTTCGTAATGCACATTATATATATCTGCACCAGCCTTTTGAAAAGCTTCGATGTAGCGATCTGGATCAGTAATCATCAAATGCACATCAAAAGGTTTCTTTGCCAATGGTTTTATCGATTCAAGAATAGGAATACCAAAAGAAATATTAGGCACAAATACGCCATCCATAATATCGAGGTGAAACCAATCCGCTTCACTTTGGTTTATCATTTCGACATCTTTCTTCAGATTACTAAAATCTGCAGCTAAAAGAGATGGAGCAATTAAATGTTTCATTATACCTATTTTCTTTAGTTAAGGCACAAAAGTACAATACCCTATCCAATCAAAAAATGACTTTTATGATTTTGTATAAAAACAATTGGAAATTAACTCAGAATTTAGCCTAAGAACGAACGCAATATTTTACTATGATACGTTGTTTTTAAACGCTTGATGGCTTTTTCCTTAATTTGACGTACACGCTCGCGCGTTAGGTTAAACAACTTCCCAATTTCTTCAAGCGAATATGGCGGTTCACCATTCAATCCATAATACAGTTTAAGAATATCAGCTTCGCGTGTTGCTAAAGTAGCCAATGAGCGATCAATCTCTTTACGCAGTGAATCGTCTAACAAATTTGTATCTGGGCTAATATAGTCGGTAGGTAACAACACATCGTACAAAGTATTGTCTTCGTCTTTCTTTAATGGTGCGTCCATCGAAATATGACGTGATGAAACCTTAAGTGCTTCTTTCACTTCCTTAGGTGCAATCTCCAATACCTTAGCAATTTCATCAGCGGTTGGTTCGCGCTGGAAATCCTGCTCCAAGCGGGCAAAAGTATTATTCACCTTATTAATCGAACCTATTTTATTCAGGGGTAAACGAACAATGCGAGCCTGTTCGGCCAAAGCCTGTAATATCGATTGACGTATCCACCACACCGCATAACTAATAAACTTAAAACCACGTGTTTCATCAAAACGCTGAGCCGCTTTAATCAATCCTAAATTCCCCTCATTAATCAAATCAGGCAAACTAAGACCTTGGTTTTGATATTGCTTTGAAACAGAAACTACAAAACGCAGATTGGCATTAATTAGTAATTCCAATGCCCTATTATCGCCCGACCTTATTTTTTTAGCCAAACTGACTTCCTCTTCTGCAGAAATAAGTTTTACTTTACCTATTTCATGTAAATACTTATCCAAAGAAGGCGTCTCTCGATTGGTTACCTGTTTTGTAATTTTTAATTGTCTCATAGCTCTCAATAACGGTGGTAGTGTATGGTGTTTGCTCTGGTAACTTATCTAACACTCTGGGTGTGTTTTTGTTTAAGTCCATTTTAAAGATGCACAAAATATTACGTAACTCAAAATCCAACTTCAGTAAAGTTCAATTTATTTATATTAAAATCAGCACATATGCTTTGATTCAAACTAAAGATTACATAAATTTGCCTCAAACGCAAAGTTGATGCCTGTCAGGTATTCAATTCTTATAATAACTTTCAATATTTCAGTAATCAGATTTTTATTGGATTTCCGAGATAAATAGTGATCTATTAAATTATGTATGACATTTTAGAGCTTAATAAAAAGCTACTCACCGACCTGCGACAAATCGCAAAAGATCTTAATGTAAAACGTGTGGAATCATTCAAGAAACAAGACCTTATTTATAAGATCCTTGATGAACAAGCCATACAAGTGAGTGCCGATAAAAAGGCACCTAAAAAAGACAAATCTGCTGATAAGAAACCTCGCAATAAGCGACCACGTGCGCCAAAAACAGAAGAAGGACTAGTGGCATCTTCGGTTTCTTCAAAAGTAGCAGAGGCAGCAAATGCCATAAAGCCAGAAAAGAAGGCTGAACCTAAAAAACAAGAACCCCAAAAAGCCGAAGCTAAAAAGGTTGAACCAAAAAAGGCTGAGCCTATAGAAGCTGAAGAAGACAAACCTAAAGAAGCAGTAAAAGTTATTAAACCTAAGCGAGAGCCGCTTGCTAAAAAAGAACCGATCGCTAAAGAGGAAGAAACAGCTGAAGCTTCTGAAGAAAATAAAACTGAACCGATTGCGATAAAGAATAAAGAGACTGAAAGACCAGCTCAACAGAAAGAATTCAAACGCCGTGATGATCGTCGCGATAACAGAGGCGATCGCCAACAGCGTGATAACAGACCACATCAAGATAGAAACAAGGACAACAATCGTCGTACCTTTGAGCGTAAAGAAGAAAACAAACAATATGAGTTTGAAGGGATCATTTCAGCCTCAGGTGTATTAGAGATAATGCCTGATGGTTATGGTTTCCTTCGTTCATCGGATTACAACTACCTTAACTCCCCTGATGATATTTATGTATCGCAATCGCAAATCAAATTATTTGGATTAAAAACAGGTGATACTGTATTAGGATCTATTCGTCCACCAAAAGAAGGTGAAAAATATTTCCCACTTATTAAGGTTGAAGAAATCAATGGCCGCTCACCAGCTATTGTTCGTGACCGTGTACCATTCGATCATTTAACACCAATTTTCCCTAACGAGAAGTTTAACTTAACAGATGGTTCTAAGGCCAATCTATCAACACGTGTTGTAGATTTGTTCTCGCCGATTGGTAAGGGACAACGTGGTTTAATTGTAGCTCAACCTAAAACGGGTAAAACGGTATTATTGAAGGATATCGCCAACGCTATCGCTTCAAATCATCCTGAGGTTTACATGATCATCTTGTTAATTGATGAACGTCCTGAGGAGGTGACTGATATGGCACGTAGCGTAAATGCTGAAGTTGTTTCATCTACTTTTGATGAGCCTGCCGATCGCCATGTGAAAGTAGCTAACATTGTTTTGGAGAAAGCAAAACGTATGGTAGAATGTGGACACGATGTAGTGGTTCTTTTAGATTCTATTACACGTTTGGCCAGAGCTTACAATACTGTTTCACCAGCATCGGGTAAAGTTTTATCGGGTGGTGTTGATGCCAATGCATTACATCGTCCAAAACGCTTCTTTGGTGCTGCTCGTAACATCGAAGGTGGTGGTTCTCTGTCTATTATTGCTACAGCTCTTACCGAGACTGGCTCGAAAATGGATGAAGTTATCTTTGAAGAATTTAAAGGTACTGGTAACATGGAACTTCAGTTGGATCGTCGTTTATCAAACAAGCGCATTTACCCTTCTGTAGATGTTACCTTATCAAGTACGCGTCGTGAAGATCTTCTGATTGATCCGGATTTCTTGAACCGCACATGGATTTTAAGAAACTACCTATCGGATATGAATGCTGTGGAAGCGATGGATTTTATGCGCGATCGTATGCGTAAGACAAAATCAAACGAAGAGTTTCTTATATCGATGAACGATAACTAAATAAGACATAATTTCACATTTAAAGGCCATCTATTAACGTAGATGGCCTTTTTTATTTTTATTAATTTTAAATAGCAGTATAAATTTAAAATTGTAATGTCAAGATTGCAATTATTTCATAAATGATTTTAGATTTGTGATTCAAATACTCATGATGCAATCATTTTTTCAGACACATAAATACCTTCTAAAGCACCTTGAAGCTCCAGTTCGTCGAGAATTATTAAATCAGATCGACTGGAATCATCGGCTAATAGGTATCAAAGGAGCACGTGGAGTTGGAAAAACAACATTCCTGCTAGACTATGCCAAATCTGCTTTTGGATTTGATAAGAGTTGCCTGTATGTCAATCTGAACAATCTGATTTTCACTGAACGAACCATCGTTTCCTTTGCGGATGAATTTCGCAAAAAAGGTGGTAAAACATTGATTCTTGATCAAGTATACAAATATCCACATTGGTCAACCGAGCTAAGGTATTGTTACGATCATTTTCAGGATTTAAAAATTGTTTTCAGTGGCTCAGCTGTGATGCGTCTGCAAGATGAAAAATCCAACCTAAAAGGATGCGTACAAGTATATAACCTCGAAGGTTTTTCATTTCGCGAATACCTCAATCTTGAGTCAAAAAATTCTTTCCAATCCTACTCATTGGATGAGGTACTAAATAACCATGTAGAAATTTGTAAGGAAATAACGCAAAAGGTACGTCCCCTAGCCTATTTCAACAACTATCTCGAGCACGGTTATTACCCATTCTTCCTCGAAAAAAGAAACTATTCAGAGAATGTTCTTAAGAACATTAACCTCATATTAGAAATAGATATTAGTTATCTTGAGCAAATTGAATTGAAGTATTTACCCAAATTACGTAAATTGCTCTATTCAATTGCAAAACAAGCTCCGTTTCAACCAAACGTAAGCCGCCTTAGCCAAGAGATTGAAACCTCCAGGGCAACGGTAATGAATTACTTGAATTATCTGAAAAACGGTCGTTTGATTAACCTTTTGTTCGAAGACAGTGAATCGGCTAAAAAACCATCATTGGTCTATATGCAAAACCCGAACCTATTAAATTCGGTGATGCACGGCGAAGTTGGACAATCAAACATGTATCGAACATTCTTTTATAATCAGGTAGCCAATAAGTGCAAAGTTGATTTAAGTGAAAAAGCAGATTTTCTTGTCAACCATAATTTGGACTTTTTAATTGGAGAAGGTGCCAAGGATAACGATAAACAATCAGATGCCTATTTTGCACATGACATGCTTGAAGTGGGCAGCAATAAAGAAATTCCGTTGTGGCTATTCGGATTTCTATATTAATCAAATTTTGATCAATAGACGATTAGCAATTAGACTAATAGAAGTAACGAAGAATAATATAAAGTTAAATGTATGAGAAGTTAGGTAAATAATTATTAAAAGTAAGCTAATTAAAGCCTTACAGTCTAATAGTCTATTATCTAACCATCTAAAATAATAACCAATTAATTATTAGGAGTATAAAAATGGCTAAAGAAAAAAAGTTTATTACCTGTGATGGTAATCATGCCGCTGCTCATATTGCATATATGTTTAGTGAGGTAGCTGCTATTTACCCGATTACGCCATCTTCTAACATGGCGGAAAATGTGGACGAATGGGCTGCTGCCGGTAGGAAGAATATTTTTGGCGAAACTGTTAAAGTTGAAGAAATGCAATCAGAAGCTGGTGCTGCTGGTGCTGTGCACGGCTCATTGCAAGCTGGTGCCTTAACTTCAACATTTACTGCTTCTCAGGGATTATTATTAATGATTCCTAACATGTACAAAATTGCTGGTGAGTTGTTACCTTGTGTATTCCACGTGAGTGCACGTAGTTTGGCAGCACAAGCATTGTCAATTTTCGGCGACCACTCTGATGTTATGTCTACACGTCAGTCAGGTTTTGCTATGTTGGCTACAGGAAGCGTTCAGGAAGTGATGGATTTAGCAGGTGTGGCTCACTTGACATCTATCAAAACCCGTATTCCGTTCTTACATTTCTTCGATGGATTCCGTACTTCTCACGAGATTCAGAAAATAGAAGTTATGGATCAGGAAGATCTTGCTGGTTTGGTTGATCAGGATGCGCTTCAAGCGTTCCGCGACAACTCATTGAATCCAGAACACCCGGTAACACGTGGTACTGCTCAAAACCCTGATGTTTATTTCCAGGCTCGTGAGGCTGCTAATCCATTTTACGCTGCGGTACCTGATATGGTAGCTGAGTATATGGATGAAGTAAGTAAAATCACTGGTCGCAAATACCGTCCATTCGATTACTACGGAGCTGAAGATGCTGAAAACATTGTTATTGCAATGGGTTCTATTACCGATACAATCAAAGAGGTAATTGATGACTTGACTGCCAAAGGCGAAAAAGTAGGCTTAATTGCTGTACACTTGTATCGTCCATTCTCAGCTAAATATTTCTTCGAAGCATTCCCTAAGTCTGTTAAGAAAATTGCAGTTCTTGACCGTACTAAAGAGCCGGGAGCTAACGGAGATCCTTTGTATTTAGATGTACGTGATTTATTCTACGGAAAAGAAAATGCGCCTGTCGTAGTTGGTGGTCGTTATGGTTTATCTTCTAAGGATACTACTCCAGCTATGATGTTGAGTGTATTCGAAAACCTTAAAATGAATGAGCCAAAGAATCAGTTTACAGTAGGTATTGTTGATGATGTTACATTCTCATCTCTTCCATTGTTACCTGAATTCTCTTTAGGTGATGAAAGTACTTTCGAAGGTAAATTCTATGGTTTAGGTTCTGATGGTACTGTAGGTGCTAACAAGAACTCTATTAAAATTATTGGTGACAATACCGACAAATATGCTCAGGCTTACTTTGCATACGATTCTAAGAAATCGGGTGGTATTACTATTTCTCACCTTCGTTTTGGTGATACGCCAATCCGTTCGCCATATTTGGTAAATACACCAGACTTTGTTGCTTGTCACGTTCCTGCCTACTTGCAGATGTATGACATGTTGAAAGGTCTTAAAGATGGTGGTACATTCCTATTGAACTGTTCTTGGTCAGAAGCTGAATTAGAGCAGCACCTTCCAGCTTATGTGAAGCGCTACATTGCTGATCACAAAATTAAATTCTACACAATTGATGCAACTCACTTAGCTAAAGAAATTGGTTTGGGTAACCGTACCAATACAATTATGCAGAGTGCATTCTTTAAGATCGCTGAGGTAATACCTTATTCTGAAGCTGTAGATCACATGAAGAAAGCAATTGTTAAGACTTTCGGAATGAAAGGCGAAGGCATTGTTAATATGAACTTCGAGGCTGTTGATAAAGGTGGTGATGTAAATGCAATCGCTATACCTGCGTCATGGGCTAACGAAGCAGCTGAAGTTGTTTTCCCATCAAATGAGAAAGCTCCTCAGTTCATTAAAGATTTCGTATTCCCTGTGAATGCTCAAAAAGGTGATGATTTACCAGTGAGTATTTTCAACGGTCGCCAGGATGGTACGCTACCTGCTGGTACAACAGCATATGAAAAACGTGGTATTGCAGTAGATATTCCAGAATGGCAAATCGACAACTGTATTCAGTGTAACCAGTGTGCTTATGTTTGTCCGCATGCTGCTATCCGTCCATACTTATTAGATGAAAAAGAATTAGCTGGTGCTCCTGAAGGAACAGAAGGTAAGAAAGCTAATGGTAAAGGATTTGATGGCTTACAGTATCGTATCCAGGTAAGTGCATTAGATTGTACTGGTTGTGGTAACTGTGCTGATGTTTGTCCATCGAAGAACAAAGCTTTATTAATGAAGCCTCTTGAGTCTCAAATGGCTGAAAAAGAGCGTTGGGATTACATGGTAGAAAAAGTTTCTATCAAAGACAGCATCATGGCTAAGGACATGAATGTGAAAGCATCTCAGTTTGCTCAACCATTATTCGAATTCTCGGGTGCTTGTGCTGGTTGTGGTGAAACACCTTACATTAAGTTAATCACTCAGTTATTTGGTGATCGCATGATGGTAGCAAATGCTACTGGTTGTTCATCAATTTATGGTGGCTCTGCTCCTGCAACACCATATTGCGCTAATAAAGAAGGTAAAGGTCCAGCTTGGGCTAACTCTTTATTCGAAGACAATGCCGAGTTTGGTTTAGGTATGGCTACTGGTGCTAATAAACTTCGCGAGCGTGTTGAGAACTTTATCACAGGTTCAATCAACGAAGTAAATGCTGAAACAAAAGCTGCTTTCGAAAAATGGATTGAAACTAAAGATAATGGTAACGCAAATACGCCAGCATCCAAAGCAGTAATTGCTGCTCTTGCTAACGAAAAGCATGCTGTTGCTAAAGATCTATTAGCGCTTAAAGATTATATCTCTAAGAAATCATTCTGGATCTTTGGTGGTGACGGATGGGCTTATGACATCGGTTATGGTGGTCTTGATCACGTAATTGCATCTGGACAAGACGTAAACATCTTAGTAATGGATACTGAAGTTTACTCAAACACAGGTGGTCAGTCATCTAAGTCAACTCCGGTTGGTGCTGTTGCTAAGTTTGCTGCTTCGGGTAAGCGAATCCGTAAGAAAGACCTTGGCTTAATGGCTACCACTTATGGTTATGTTTATGTTGCTCAAGTTTCAATGGGTGCTAATCAAGCTCAGTACTTCAAAGCTCTTAAAGAAGCAGAAGCATATCCTGGACCATCATTAATCATTGCTTATTCTCCTTGTATTGCTCACGGTTTGAAAACTGGTATGGGTACTACTCAAGCGGAAGGAAAAGCAGCTGTTGAGTCAGGTTACTGGCACTTGTATCGTTACAATCCAATGAATGAAGAAGAAGGTAAGAATCCATTTACTTTGGACTCTAAACCGCCGCAATGGGATAAATTCCAAAGCTTCTTGATGAATGAGGTTCGTTACACGGCTCTTGCTAAATCATTCCCAGAGGATGCAAAAGTATTATTTGCTGAATCAGAGAAAAATGCAAAATGGCGTTATAGCTCATACAAGCGTTTGTCTGAACTAGAATATGAAGTGATTGACTAATCACATTCACATCGAAAATAGTAAAAAGCCGTTCCATTTTTGGAGCGGCTTTTTTCGTTCACAAACAAGCCAATAACCCCGAACATATTGTGAAGTTACCATAGTAACTTGGATCAAATACCTAAAGCAATTCATGCTTGTACCACTTATTGTACAATTAAAATATAATTACTATTTTTGTACCAACATTTAATTAGGTAGATCATGGAAATAGCGACTTACTCAAATTTTAGACAAAACTTAAAAAGCTATCTGGATTCAATCCTGCAAACCCACGCGCCATTATTTGTAAAGCGTGCCAGAGGAGAAGATGTTGTGGTTATGTCAAAAGCTGATTATGAAGGGATGCAAGAAACTATTTATTTACTTTCGAGTCCTCGAAATGCTGAAAGAATAGAAAAGGCTCTGAGTGAATATAATGACAAAAAAGGCGAAGCAAAGCAATTAATTGATTAATGGAAATTAACTTTATGTCCCAGGCATGGGAGGATTATTTACACTGGCAAAACACTGACAAAAAAACGCTTCAACAAATAAATAAACTGATTCGGCAATGTCAGCGAACGCCTTATGAAGGTATAGGGAAGCCTGAATCCCTTAAAGGAAATTTATCCGGATGGTGGTCACGACGAATTAACCATAAGGACAGAATTATATACCGGGTTGAGGAAGATACATTGTATATCTTACAATGCCGTTACCACTACTAAATATTTCACATTGATTTTAATATAGCCGTTCCATTTTTGGAGCGGCTTTTTTCGTACTATAGCTTGAAATAGCGACAGTATTTTCCGAACTTGAGGTATAGCATTTTGCAAAGTATCAAAACCATTTGCTAAAGCAGTTTGTTTATTAGTGTAAGAAAACAATAAACCCCTTTAATATTACCTTTTGTTATGGATTTAAAAACCACGTACATGGGGATTGAATTAAAAAATCCCATCATTATTGGAGCCAGTAATTTAGTATTGGACATTGAAATGGCCAAAAAATTAGAAGATGCTGGTGCAGCTGCGATTGTCTATAAATCGCTATTTGAAGAGCAACTTCATTTAGAAGCTGCAGAATTAGAAGAAGAGTTGCACGAATACGATGAGCGAAATGCCGAAATGACATCCTTATTTCCAGAAGTTAAACATTCTGGACCTCGTGCGCATCTGATTGCTTTAAAGAAACTAAAGGACAGTGTTTCAATTCCGGTTATTGCAAGCCTTAATTGCTTGTATGACGTTAGCTGGGTTGATTATGCTAAGAACATTGAGCAAACAGGTGTTGATGCCTTAGAATTAAATTTCTATTCAACCATCTCAGATGTTGACAAATCTTCGCAACAAGTAGAAGATGCTCGTATCGAAATCCTTAAGAAAGTGAAAGCTGCAGTTAAGATTCCGGTAAGTGTAAAATTAAGCCCATTCTATACCAACATGATGAATGTTGTATATCGAATGGATAAAAATGGCGCGGATTCATTTGTATTGTTTAATCGTTTATTCCAACCTGAGATTGATACGGAAGAAGAAGAGCTAAAAGTACCTTATAACTTGAGTCATAAAGGTGATAATCGATTGGCCTTACGTTTTGCAGGTTTATTGTCAGGCAATATTGATGCAAGCATTTGTAGCAATACAGGCATCATGGATGGTGACGATTTAATCACCATGTTATTAGCTGGAGCTGATACCGTACAAGTTGTCAGTACTGTGTACAAAAATGGTGTTATTCAAGTAACACGTATGCTAGAAGAATTATCTACATGGATGAAGAAAAAAGGCTACGATAAAATTGATGATTTCAGAGGAAAGTTAGCTAAAAAGAATGTCTCAGATCCTCATGCCTACAAACGAGCTCAATACGTTGATTATTTAATGAAGTCCAAAGAATATTTGAAGAAATATCCTGTGAATTAAATTCCAAATAGCAATTAGATATACATTTAAAAGTGTCAGTAATTTTACTGACACTTTTTTTATGCCTTCACATATTTGCTTATAGTCTGGAACTCAAAACGTGTATTTTATTATTTATTAACTCTTTTAGCACATTCAATTAACTGGTGATTTTCCCAAATTTTTTGTTTATTTGTAGTGCTTTTGAAAAAATGCATTGAAAGCCATTGAAATCAAATAAACTACATTTTTATATAAATTCATAATAATCTAAGTATGAGCAATAAACGCGTTTATACCTTTGGTAACGGACAAGCCGAAGGTAAAGCTGATATGAAAAATCTACTAGGTGGTAAAGGTGCCAACCTAGCTGAAATGAACCTTATTGGAGTACCAGTTCCTGCTGGTTTCACAATCACAACTGAAGTATGTACTGAGTATAATGCAAAAGGTCGTGACGTAGTAGTTGAACTAATGAAAGCTGAAGTAGAAGCAGGTGTTGCAGCTACTGAAAAGGTAATGAATGCTAAATTTGGTTCAACAGGTGATGCTTTCCCATTATTATTGTCAGTTCGTTCAGGTGCTCGTGCGTCTATGCCAGGTATGATGAATACTGTACTTAACTTGGGTATGAACGATGATGCTGTAAAAATTATTGCTGAAAAATCAGGTAACGAAAAATTTGCCTACGATTCATACCGTCGTTTCATTCACATGTATGGTGATGTTGTAATGGGTGTTGAGGCCGAAGAAGGTCAGCACAATCCATTCGAAGTAGTTTTAGATGAATTAAAAGAAGCTAAAGGATATAAAGTAGATACAGAATTAACTGTTGAAGACCTTAAGGTGCTTGTTGAAGGTTACAAAGCAGTTGTTAGAAAACATGCTGGTGTTGACTTTCCAACAAACCCTTGGGATCAGTTATGGGGTGCTGTATGTGCCGTATTCGATTCATGGAATACTGAGCGTGCTATTCTTTACCGTCGTATGGAAAACATACCGGGCGAGTGGGGAACTGCTGTAAACGTTCAAGCTATGGTATATGGTAACATGGGTGAGACATCTGCTACAGGTGTATGTTTTTCACGTGATGCTGCTACTGGCGAAGACCAATTCAATGGTGAGTACCTTATCAATGCACAGGGTGAAGACGTTGTTGCAGGTGTTCGCACGCCACTTGAGATTACAAAAATCGGTTCACAGCGTTGGGCTGAGCGTAATGGTACTTCTGAAGAAGATCGTAAAGCTAACTTCCTTTCAATGGAAGAAGCAATGCCTGAGTTATATGCTGAATTAAATGAGACTCAACAGAAGTTAGAGGATCATTATAGCGATATGCAAGATATGGAGTTTACTGTTCAAGACAATAAACTTTGGATGTTGCAAACTCGTTCAGGTAAACGTACTGGAGCTGCCATGGTTAAGATGGCTGTAGATATGTTGGCTGAAGGTATGATTGATGAAAAAACAGCTATTCTTCGTCAAGAGCCAAACAAATTAGACGAATTATTACACCCTGTATTTGACGGTGCTGCTATCGCTGCTGCAAAAGAACTTTCAAAAGGTCTTCCGGCTTCTCCGGGTGCTGCTACTGGTCAAATCGTTTTCTCAGCAACTGCTGCTGAAGAGTGGGCTGCTGAGGGTAAAAAAGTAATCTTAGTACGTCGCGAAACGTCTCCAGAAGATTTGAAAGGCATGTACGCTGCTGAAGGTATCTTAACTGAGCGCGGTGGTATGACTTCTCACGCTGCTGTAGTTGCACGTGGAATGGGTAAATGTTGTATTTCTTCTGCTGCTAACTTATTAGTAAGTGCATCTTCAATGACCATTAATGGCGTTGAATACAAAGAAGGTGACTTTATATCATTGAACGGTTCAACTGGTATCGTTTACGAAGGCAAAGTAGCTACAATCACTCCTTCTTTAGATGGTGACTTCGGTAAGTTGATGGACATGGCTGAGAGAAACACACGCATGTATGTTCGCACAAATGCTGATACACCTGCTGACGCAAAAGCTGCACGTGAGTTTGGTGCTAAAGGTATTGGTCTTTGTCGTACCGAGCACATGTTCTTCGAAGGAGACAAGATCTGGAAGATGCGTGAGATGATTCTTGCTGAAGATGTTGAAGGACGTAAGGCTGCTTTAGCTAAATTATTGCCTGTTCAGCGCGAAGATTTCTCTGGTATCCTTGAAGCTATGGACGGATTTGGCGTTACTATTCGTCTACTGGATCCACCATTGCACGAATTTACACCTAACGATGAAGCGTCTCAAATTGAAATGGCTGAAAAATTAGGTATTGATGTAGCTATCGTTAAAGCTAAAGTTGAATCTTTACACGAATTCAACCCAATGCTAGGACATAGAGGTTGTCGTTTAGGTAATACTTATCCTGAGATTACTGAGATGCAAGCTCGTGCTATCATCGAAGCTGCTTGTGATCTAAAAGCTAAAGGATTAGATCCTAAGCCAGAGATTATGGTTCCATTAATTGGTACGATGAAAGAATTCACAATGCAGGAAGATATCATCCGCAGCACTGCTGCTGCTGTATTTGCTGAAAAAGGTGTTGAAGTTGACTTCCTAGTAGGAACAATGATTGAGATCCCTCGTGCTGCATTAACTGCTGATGAGATTGCTAAACATGCTGAATTCTTCTCATTCGGAACGAATGACTTAACTCAAATGGGCTTTGGATACTCTCGTGATGATGCAGGTAAATTCTTACCTATCTACATCGAAAAAGGTATCTTGAAGCACGATCCTTTCCAGGTTCTTGACCAAGAAGGTATCGGACAATTAGTTCGTATGGGTTGTGAAAAAGGTAAATCAACTCGTCCTGATATCAAATTAGGTATCTGTGGTGAGCATGGTGGAGAACCTTCATCTGTTGAGTTCTGTAACTCTGTTGGTATGGATTACGTTTCTTGTTCTCCTTTCCGTGTGCCTATCGCACGTTTAGCTGCTGCACAAGCAAACCTTCGTTAAGAATTAAAACGAAACTATATATCAAAAGCGCTTCCATTTGGGAGCGCTTTTTTTTAATAAGGATCGCATCTTTCATTCAAGAATCGTAATAAAGATGCGATCCTTATATCATACATATCTGTGGTGAGCGACATGTACAAGATGGGCGAGTCTTCATCAGTTGAGTTCTGTAACTCTGTAGGTATGGATTATGTTTCTTGTTCTCCTTTCCGTGTGCCTATCGCACGTTTAGCTGCTGCTCAAGCAAACCTTCGTTAATAATTAAAACGAAACTATATATCAAAAGCGCTTCCACCATTTGGGAGCGCTTTTTTTATACCCATTAAGGAGCGGCTCTCTTATTCTCAGATGCAAATAAAGAGCCGCTCCTTATATCACTATCAGAAAGAGCCGCTCCTTGAAACAAAAAAAGAGCTGCTCTAACGAACAGCTCTTTTTCTCCTTTCCCCAAAGGATGTCTCCCTATTTATTAAATGTAAATTCGTAATCGCCTATTTTACCTTTTGAAGTCTCATAATCTAATTCAATGTCACTCAACCCATCAATGGCAAACGTAATCTTTCCAGCTAAAATATCGCGAGGATACATAACAAAGTGTAATGGTTCTGTAATGGTTAGTGAATAAACAATACCCTTTGAACTAACACCATTTTGCGTACCATCCAATTTATACTCATCATCCCAAATATTTATTGGTGTATCATCTCCAGCAATCCACGTACGAGATGAGTTTTGAGTATACGAGATAACGCCACCGGGTGGAGTTGTAATTTTACCATCTTTAATCTCTACATTGTACTTTAATCCTAAACCTTCAACCATCCCCATATTAGTAGCCACATTTGTTCCTTCTACTTTATGATCATTCTGATAAAAATTCTCATAAGTCGTGGTATGTACACTTCCTGATTCACGGTACCATGCAGTTGAAACAGTTTTAATCTTACCACTTCTTACAATGCCATCTTTACCGGTTATTCCATCTCCAAAATCCAAAGTAATAGTTTTTGGCCAAGTGTTATCCATAGGTTCAACAGTAATTGAAGGACCTTCCTGCCCTGCTTTTAAAGCATATGTTCCGGCAATTACATCTTCAGCATTTATAACACCATCATCACTTGCATTTGATGCATCCTGAAACTGTTTATTAACTACGGTATATTCCTGTAAAGCTTCTGCTGCTTCAAGTGCCGAAGCTGTTTTTTCAAGTTCCTCTTTCAACTCACAACTACTAAAAGTAACTATCGCTACTAATACTAAACTCCAACTTAACTTCTTCATCATGTTATTTGTGTGTTTTTAATTATTCAATACCCATACTTACGCAACATTCTTAAATTAGTTTCCTTAAGATAATTCAATACAAAAATAAAGCACTCCAACACCTTATAACATCTAGCCTTTAACAATTCATCAAGGCATGCGTTAATTACAAACATATAGTTCAGAAAATAAATCGACTAAACACACGTTATTACATTAATAACACCCTTTATAATGAAAAAATTAAGTCACGTAATTGTACTTGCATTTCTGCTTGCTGCCTTTATATCTCCTATTTCGGCAAAAGACAAGAATAAACCCTCATTACTCGTGGGTTTTTATGGAGGAATGAGTTTCTCACAAGCACGAAGTAGCGAAGGGCATCAGGTACTGGAATATTTAGGTTCCACCCCAAATTTTACAAATAAATCATACGATGCTATGTTCAGCAATTTGGGACATCAGTTTGGCTTTGTAATGTTCTATCCCGCTATGGGGAATCTACATGTAGGTTTGCTTCCTAACTATTCAAGTTATTCATATGGCTATCACAACGAACAAGAGTGGCTCGATAATAATGGGGCATCTTTGGCCGTTATCCATAATCACCAACAGAAATTAAGGTATTTGGAGATTCCTTTGGTCGTGAGGTATTATATTGGAACTAATAAATTAAAACCCTATGTAGAAGGTTTATTTAGCTATGGCTTCTTACTTACAGCCGATAAGTCGGTGGATTCGGATTACACCCGAAATGATGGTAGTACAAATACACTTACACAACAAACGAAAGTCAACGGCGATTATAAAAGTAATTACATAACTAGTAAATGGGATATTGGAGCCGGAGCCGGTGTGAGTTACGATTTTGATCAGTTGATTGTGACATTGGGAGCCACTTACCAATATAATCTCAACCCTATCAGCAATGCCAAAAATCGGTATAACAATGACCTTTTTACCTCAAGTACTTACGACGTGCAAGACAAGCTTAGCTTAGATGCTTTGAAGATTAACTTATCTGTGATTTTTCCAATCAGTAAGATTACTAAAAAAGGTGCTGTTGAATGTTATTATTTTAAGGAGAAGAAACGATGAAGACGATAAAAAAACAGTTTATTTTAAGCCTATCACTTATCCTATTGGTAGCATGTAATTCGTCTGAAACAGATGTAGCACCCGATTATAATTTTATGAAGGTGTATGACAATGCTGATATTGAAATTAACTATTACCCGGTAGATGCGCTGGAAACAAAGGATGGCAGTATAGTGGTATTGTCAGCGCTCAATGATATTCAGAACACCAACTTTCCTACCATTCATATAATGAAAACCAGTGCCAGTGGTAAGGTTATTTGGGAGACTCCCATTGCCCCTTCATACGTTAGTCCTGTTCCGAATTTAATGCTGGCAAATGATCAGGTGCGCTTTGTTTGCATGGATGACACTTCGTTCGATACAAAGATTATTGGTATCAACCTGAATAATGGAGACATCACCGAATTAGGATCATTAGATGAAAGTTATCCTTTAGCAGCTCACTATAACAGCGATAATCAAACGACCGTAATCTTATCCTACGACGCCATTGGTACCTCTTCCATTATCACAGGACTGAATGCAAGCTTTACTCAATTATTTAGAGCAAGCACTGCGACCAATAAGGATTTCTCCTACGATATTTTTCGGCACCTCAAGAAACAAAGAACACCGTTCCCCTTCTTCATTAATTCATTTGATCATTCAGGTGTTTATTATGCGGTTAATGGTTTTTCAAACTACACACTGTCTTTGATGATGGTAAATCAAAGCTCTGGGCAAATAACTGGTCGGGTTAATGGCTTTCAAGAACTAGGCGGCATAAGTGCAGCAATACATAAAGTAAATGATCAGTTTGCCATTGCCAGCTCAAAATTTAATGTGGGTAATGTGGCCATTGGAGCTGATGTTAACATCGATGTAAATAGCACGCAAAATATCGCTCAGCTCACTACTGTTGGCTTAGCTGAATTAAAAGCAGAAGCGCCTGTGAAAGTACTTAAAACCAATTTTTCCAATCAGGAAATGATTATCTACGCAGCTACCACTAAAACCAACCAAGTGGCACTCTATTTTTTTAACGCCGAAAGCAATTCACTGATAAAAACACATTATCTAGGGCATACCAATCCAATGGAGATTTCAGCCTTCTTTAAAACTAAGGATAAGGGACTGGCTGTAGTTGGAAAAGCATGGGTGGCCGGGCGCTATCAACGTATTATTATTCACAAATTGGCCTACGAACAATTAGAGTTGGACTAAGCTAAAAATATACCTAATACTTAACTAAAGAAAGGAACGGTTCCTTAGGCATACATTAGCCAAGGAACCGTTCTATTTTTAAATGATTATCGTCAGCATCGCCTTAATCGGCACTGACTACAACATCGATTTTTTACTTCTTAAGCGCCGGCGTTGAAAATGGCGGCGGTGTAATTGCTTTCTTTTCTTTCAGAAGCGATAAGGCTTCTTTCACTGCCCTTTCCAATTGAGGATCACTACCTTTTTCCAAAGATGCTGCATCTTGCCTCACATCAATGGTTGGCGTGATACCAACGTTCTCTCCTACCCACTCATTATTAATAGGATCAAATACCGCGTTATCAGGCGCTGTTAATGCACCTCCATCAACCAAACGATAGTGAACAGATGATTTAACCAAACCACCCCAGGTGCGCGCACCAACAACAGGACCAATCTTCTGCTGCTTAAATGCCCATGGGAAGAAGTCACCTCCCGATCCAGCCATCTCATTTATGATTAAAACCTTTGGTCCTTTAATACCAGCTGGCAATAATATTGGAGCACCATTTGGCACTTCGTTGGTTAATGCCGCTCGTAAATCACGTTTCATCAAATCAACCATGTAGTCGTCTAATAAACCACCTCCGTTAAAGCGCTCATCAATCACTGCACCTTCTTTATCTTGTTGCGCAAAATAATAACGATTAAAGGATACAAAACCTTGCCCCGATGTATTTGGCACCCAAACATAGGCCAACTTACCACCTGACAATTCATCTACCAATCTGCGATTATCTTCAACCCAAGCACGCTGACGCAAAGCATTCTCTCTCGAAATTGGTTTCACGGTAATTTTCCAACTTCCTTCAAATGTAGGTTTATTGTTGATGTGCAGAACCGTCTGAACAGCTCGCGTGCCATCCAATGCACTATAAGGGTCTTGACTAGCCTTTAGTTCTTTTCCATTAACACCAACCAGATAATTGCCCTCTTCAACTTTTAAACCTGGACGCTCCAAAGGACTCGATAAATTCGGATTCCAACTCTCGGTTGTAAATATGCGATCGATCTTCCAATACGATGATTCGGCTACTAAATTAGCCCCTAATAAACCAACTGAAGCGCTTTCAACCTTTGGCATATCACCACCAAACACAAAGCTATGCCCAACAGATAATTCGCCGTTAACCATGTCCATCACATAATTTAAATCGCTGCGATGCTTGATAAATGGCACCAATGGCGAATAACGCTCGTATACCTCATTCCAATCGCGCCCATGCATGTTTGGATCGTAAAATAAATCGCGCTGATAACGCCAAGCCTCATTAAACATCTGCTCCCACTCCTGGTAACGATCAAGCTGTGTTTTAAGCTGTACTTTTAAGGCCTTGCCATCTTTTCCATTCGGTTTAGATGTAGCCATAATCTTCCATGAAGGCCCCATTTGTGCCAACATCTGTTTTCCATCGGCCGAGATAGTTACTGAACGCACACCGCTTACAAATTCCTTTGCTTCTCTTTCCTTCAAAGTAAATTTATGAAGCTTGGTTCCTTTTTCGGCTGATTCAGCCACAAATACCGTTCCCTCAGGACCAGCCAACATGTAACGATACGATTTTTTAGGCATTGGCATGGCTATGATGCGACGCTCAATGTTATCAAAATCGATAATGATGGTTTTTTCTTTCTTCTCGTCTTCTTTCTTATCTGCTTTATCGTCTTTTTTATCCTTTGATTTTTTCTTTCCCTTTTCGTCCTTATCGGCTGATTTCTCCTCTTCCTTCTTTACTTCTTCTTCATCGCTACGCAACTCAAAAGGCGACTTATCTTTCTTATTCAGATTAATAACATAGGCGCTGTAAGTGGCCGACTCAGGTGACATTACACTGGTATTGACATAACTCGATGCCAAAGCCAAATCAGTACTTGCCAGAAAATACAAATGTTTACCATCTCTATCCCATGCTGGTGAAAAAGCATCGGCCATTGAATTGGTTACCGGTTTTACCGATGCATCCTTACTTGACCAAATGTACACTCTTCGAAAATGGTTAGCGCCCGCTTTGGCGTATGCTAAATATTTCGAATCGGTCGACCAGGTGATTCCCAAGCTTCCCCGTTCTAAATTATTTCCACCAACATCAATGGTTTTGATGGTTTTGGCCGCAACATCAACAACACGAATTCGCACATCGTCATCGCAAAAAGCAATGTACTTGGCATCGGGCGACCAGGTTGGCTCCCATATCATTTTTGATTCACCAATCGATATCTTTTCATGCTTAGCTAAACCATCCTGGTCGGTCAGCATTAACTCGTAGGTTCCATTTACATCCGAAAACCAAGCCACCTTATCACCCTTAGGCGACCATAAAGGCTTACGATTTGCAGCCTTCGAATTTGAGGTAATGTTGCGCACATTCCCATGCTCGGCAGGCACCGTAAATATTTCACCGCGAGCAGCCATAATGGCTCTTTTTCCACTTGGAGAAAGTGCTGCATAATTCACATTTTTACTGACATCTTCCCACTGTACTTCGGCCCATGGGAAATCACCAACAACATTAATAGTTAGCTTGGCTGTTGTTTTCGCGTTTATGTCATAAATATGCAGGTAACCGTCCTGTTCAAAAACTAACTCGTTTTTATAACCCGACAAATATTTAATATCCGTCTTAGGAAAAGCTGTCAACTGCTCCAAAGCTTTAGTTTCTGATGAGTAAGCCCATATATTACTAACCCAGTCGCGATCGGAAATAAAATAGATTTTATCGCCCAACCACACAGGCTGTACATCGGTAGTACGTTCATTTGGCACCAATTCTTCCTGCATATTCTCCAAGTCAAGAATAATCAGAGGTGTATTCTGTCCACCTCGATAAGCTCTCCACTCCCAGTCCCAGCGACGTACCTTGTCAACTGCAATTTTTTTACCATCGGCCGAATAAGATGCCTTGGTTCCCCATTGTTGGGTTAATAGTTTTGATGTCCCACCATCTTTACTCACCGTCCAAAGGCGATCGAATGAAGTAGGCGCTGTCTCACGAGTGGAGGCATACAAAATACGTTGACCATCAGGAGTCCAACCGCGCACCTGCGAACTGGCAGGATACCAAGTAAGGCGATTGACATCACCACCCTTTACCGACATGGTATAAACAGCATCAACGCCTGAGCGGTTTGATGTAAAAGCAATCCTTTGTCCATCGGGCGAGAAATAAGGATCTTTCTCAACGGCTGGTGTGCTGGTTAAGCGTATGGCATCACCACCGGCTTTAGCACTTATCCATAAATCGCTACCATAAGTAAATACCACATGTGTATCGCTAATATTAGGCTGACGCAGTAATCGAGTACCATCAGCATACGCCATTAAAGGCAATAATAACAGGCTCACAGAAAGCCATAAAGTCATCCATCGTGGCGACTTAGAAGTAAAATGTGTCATATAATTTGAGGTTTAAATAATTGTGTTCTGTTCATTTAGTAAGTTGTAATGTAGCGAATATTTTTGGGGAGGGCAATATGATTATTCGCACACATACCAAATTATGACATTGACGCCACTAATTCGCATGTCTATATTCCTAAACATTGCTACTACAAGCATTTACAAAGCTGCTACAAGCGGTAGCATGCTTGCTACACGACAAAACACCTATGCGACAACCTTCTGAGGAGTCGCTACCAACAAATGAAGTATAGCTACTTACTAAAGCATAGCTGCTGCGGGCAATTGCATACTTGCTACGCAATAAATACGCTGGTTGCCCAAGTGACGAATCGTCCCAAAATGCACTGTATCCTTTACGCTTTATTGCAGTTTGTTTTATTGAAGGCTAATTGTTGGAATAGTACTTTATTGCAGAATATAGTTTTCTTATTTGTTGGAGATTGTTATATTACTCAAGTCTTGCATTCCGACGATTGCCATTATCTCGACAATTCCACTATTAATTTTGTAGTATATACTGTCAGAACCACAAACACAGCGTCTGTAACCTTTTTTTATGTAATCAACTGATTCAAATGAAAATGGTCTTTTTGCAATAATATCAAAGTAATCAAAAAAGGTCTCGAAGTATTTGTCGGCTTGAATCATTCCGAATTTTTCAACACCAAAATGATGAATTCGAATCAAGTCTTCTTTAGCTGATTTGCTTAATTTATAATTAGCCATTAAGCAACGACTTTGATTGTCTTAAAATCTCTTCTTTAGTGTCTTTTGTGAAGCCGCTTGTTTCAGCTTTATCTAGTTTCGCTCTAAGCCAATCAACTTGTATCTGCTGTTTTCTAGCTTGTCTAATTAAGTCATTAACAAGTTCGCTTTTACTAGAATACTCTTCGCTATCTACTTGATTCTTTAACCATTCATCGTTTGGTTTCGAAAAAGAAATACTTTGTCTTGGCATAATAATTTTGTTTTATGAAGTGATGTAAAATTACACCAAATTCGAACCAAAAGCAAGTGTATTTTTGCCAACGACCTATCGCCTGGTGTTGTAAGGCGATTTAACCTTACTAACTTTCCAAATTAAGCGGAGTCAAAGCTTTGTATTTGTTTTTAACTTTTCATTTCTTAAGCCAATTAGAAATCATGAACACCATAATAATAATAATAATAATAATGACTCGCTGTTCATAAATCAAAGATTTGGCGCTGTTCGCCAGAGCTAAGTGCTTACAAAGCACTGCGAATCCCGAAATGCGCTATTGAAGCGTGTTGTAGCCCGTTTTTTATCTCTCCTGTTGCAAGCTTTTGTTTAAAGTTACCTCTAATTCATCCATCGAAATATTTTTTGCAATTATTACCCCTTTACTATCAATTAAAAAGTTTGTTGGAAAAGCAGTTATAGAAAGTTGTTTGGTTTCTCTTCCATTAATATCCCAATATTGTTTCCAAACAAGTTTATCTTTTTTAATTACATCTATCAAGTCCTTTCTATTAGAATCTTTGTCTATTGATATACCAACTATCTCAAACCCGCGTGTCCTATATTGCTGATACAAATTCCTTAATTTGTTAAACTGTGCTCGGCAGGGCTGACAGCGACTAAACCAAAAATCAACTAATGTCAGCGAGTTCTTATTAAAAACATCTAAATTAAATGGTTCATTATTTAAACCTTTACATTTCAACAACGGAAATTCCTCTCCAACTGTAAGTTGTTTACCATCGTTTAGCTTCTTGCAAACAATAGTTCCTGCATATCCTCCTTTTATTTCCTCAGATAAAGCATTATAAATTGAGTCATAAATTGGTTCATACCCCCAGCTTAAGAGATGTACAAGTCGCCAAAATGCAAAAAAGGAATTAGGATGTTTTTCACAATACTTCAGTAACATTTCGTTATCTTCAATACATAGAGAGTCATACTCTTTTTTTAGATTCAGGTTGATTGTATTTGGTATGTTATAGTTATAATGAACGTGCAAGCTATCGCTCTTCCCTTTAAATTTGTCCCACTTCGTTCTTAATTCTTCAAAGTATTCTTTGTATTTGGGATAGTCAGTAGTCATTATTCGATTATCAACATTGGGTACTTTTCTTGATGAATCAGTAACCAGCGTAATCGATTGTGTGCCTTTATCAAGGATGAAATTTGAAGAACTAAATCGATTGTCGAGAAATATAGATACACCCTGTGGTTCGGTTATATATCCAGAGAACGAGAATTTATTATTCTCTATTGGAGCTTCCAATTCCATTAAATCATTGGATACATATTCCGAAAAGAAGAAAAGCTTGATTGTTCCGGTATCTGCGTTTATTGTTCCATTCAATTCAAAGTAATATTGCTTTTCGCTCTGTCCGATTACACTGGTAAAATTCAGAAGCGATAACATTAATAGTATAAATATATTTCTCATTTTATTTGTTTTTTGCAATGTGGTTTGAAATGGGCTACAACTAGTCGATAGACGGAGTACTCCCCCCCCTCCTACATCATCTTATTATTTTCACATGAGCTTCCGCTTACATTTTAAGCAATTCGCATTGCCTCTAACAAACCTATACTAATCAAAATATATTTCCAATAAACTATAATAGATTAGAATCATTCTAAGTTTCCACAACAAGGCTATTTTTAGTGATTATATCTGCTTGACAAAGCTACAGGCATTGATTTTGCTTTGGAGCGCGCAATCTGAGTTTAAATATGATGTGTATGGGAGGAATCTACATCTTTGGCAAATGTTTCCGCTTAAGCGAGCACCTCCTCTTAGCTCATAATCGAGAATGCTTTACTCCGCTCCTGTGCCTTCAGTATCCACTCCATAGAAAAACTCCCACATTTTTACATCATTAATAAAAAAAATTTATATTTGTGGCTTATGAATAGAAATACATATAAGTATTCGGTATAACAGACAGGTTGTTTAAGTGCAATTAATTCCCTTTGTTCAGAGAGGAATTAAAATGTGACACCTGTCGAACTCTCCTATTAGGGTATTACTCTGATTACCATAAGGTAATTCAGAATGGTATCTATTTTCAATGTAATTTTTTATTAAAAACACTTTTGTTTATTACTTAAGCGAAAGTTAGCTAGGTATGCTGTTTTACTACGGTATACTATTAAATAGTAAGATCATGAAAAAAACAAATATTCAAATCAGAGAGACTAAGAGTGACGACTTTAATGACATTATGATAGTTGAAGAACGTGCTTTTGGCTATGTTAAGGAAGCGCAATTGACAGCAGATTTATTGAAAGACAATACTGCTAAACCCATTCTCTCTCTGCTTGCTCTTAATGGAAAGCAAGCTATCGGACACATTTTATTTACCAGAGTATATATAGATGAAATGGATATTAAGCAACCACTAATGCACATATTGGCTCCTTTGGCTGTTATTCCTGAATATCAGAAGCAAGGAATTGGAGGGCTATTGATTAAAGAAGGCTTGCGAATATTAGCGGAACGTGGAACAGAAATGGTTTTTGTATTAGGTCACATGGACTATTACCCAAAGTTTGGATTTATTCCTGATGCCAAAAAACTTGGATTTTCTGCACCTTTCCCAATTCCTTCTGAATATTCAAATGCCTGGATGGTTCAATCATTAAACCCCAAAGGATTTATAATGGACAAAGGCAATGTTATTTGTTGTGACAAATTGAACAAAGAAGAACATTGGAGAGAATAATGCCGAGTATTATTCAAATGGCTTAAAGCGCAATTAAATATACAATTGGTATAAGTGTTTTAGCAGCTCCGCCAAGTCTTTGATTTGGCAGAGCTGTTTTTATAAGGATACATTAGAAGAGTATAGAACAAACCGATCTCTATCAACTAAATGATAGAGATCGTCTATACTAAAGGTTTGCTTTAGCTTATTCTTTAGAAATTAAATTTCCCATTTGCGTTTTGAGCTTCCGACTCCGGAAGAATCTTTTGAATAGTATCCCAATGCTCAACAACTTTACCATCTTCCATTCTGAAGAGATCATAGAAAGCGACTTTCTCTTTCATAAAAATACCTTCTGATACGGCGACTACGAAATTACCTTCTCCAAAAATGACATGGTTCTTTTCATAAACCATTGGCATACCTGCCTCAGCTAATGAAGCCAGTGCTTCACCCAAACCAGCTAAACCATCTTTCACCCCAGGGTTGTGCTGATGGTATTGTTCAGTCGAAATATAATCAGTGATTTTATTCGGGTTAGCTCCAAAAAACACATCGTTCAACAAATTCTGAACTAAGGTTTTATTTTCATTTGTAAGCTCTATGTCTTTTACCTCCCTTGGACCATCAATTTGCGTTCTTCCCGAAGCTGTTTCTGTTACTTTATCTTGCAGATTATCCCAATGTTCAACAATTAAACCGTCCTCGAAACGGAAAATATCAATCCCAATTTTTGGACCAAAGAAATTATAGTCGGTATGGGCTATTACATAATCACCATCCTCAAATACACGAACCGTATTTACTTTAGCGCTTCCTGCAGGTAATTGTTGCAATAAAGCTCCAAAACCAGCCAAACCATCAGCTACACCTTGATTGTGCTGAATGTATTTATTCGGGTTAATGTAAGCGGCTGGCTCTTGAGCGCCTGTTTCGATACTTTTTAGTAGTTCTGTTACTTTTTGTTTGTTTGATTTTTCCATCGTTGCCTGATTATTTTCAGCTTCGCATGATACCATTGAAGCCATAGTAAGTACTGTAATAATGAATAATTTTCTCATTGCTTTGTGTTTAAATTCAATGCAAAGATGTGGCATATGGAGAGGCGCATAAAGGTAGATTTACGCCCTTGTATGATACATTTACGCCAATGGTAAATATTAGGTGATATTGGGGTTAAAAGTTGAACCCCAATAGGGTTCTATTTATAAATTGCATGTTATCTATGGGTTTCACCCATAGCTATTGCTGTTAAATCCCTTCGGGATAAGAATAAGCACAAGTATAATTCACTAAAAATGAATATTACAAAAAGAACACTAGAGTTGAATTATTACTTCGTTATTTAATAATTCTCTCTGAATTCACAAGGTGTAGTATTAGTATGCTTACGAAAATATTTAATGAAATTGGTGGGTTCGTCATAGCCCAATTCGTAGGCTATCTCTTTGATGGACTGATGACCATGAACCAAAAGGCGTTTTGCTTCGAGAACAATACGCTCATCAATTATTTGCTTGGGGGTCTTATCTAATAAGGAAGTGCAAGCCTTGTTTAATTGTTTCTCCGAAATACTCAGTTCTGACGCATATTTATTAACCGATTTTTCTTCACGAAACCTTCCTTCCAAGAGGTCTTTAAATAGAACCAGGCAATCTAAGTTTGTACTTGGCTTTAATTCCGTAAATCCTTGAAGGCGCATCTCGCGCTCAGCTTGCAAAAGAAATATATGCAGCATATTGTGTAAGATTGCATATTGTGCGCTATCCGACTTTCTACCATATTCCTTCTGCATGGCATCAAATAATAGCCTTAAATCAGATGACTTACGATCTAGTTTGATTTTAGCAACACCATATAAATCGCTATACAAAATACTAGCATGCAAGAATTGAAGATCCTCCTTATTTTTACAAAAGAAACTATCGGTAAACAAAATCGCTTTCCCTAAATATGTACAATTGGCATCGTACTTATTAACTGCATTAAGAGGTACAAACAAAAGTGTATTATCTTCTATGCCGACGGGATTAAAGTCAATGTAATGTGTCCCCTCTCCTTTTTCAATCCAAAGTATATGGTAAAATTGTGCACGATGAGGCACAACCATCATCTCCTTTTTAGCTTCGAAGGTTTGATTTAAATCCAGAATCTCGAACTCTAGTTTCAGTCCTTCACGGAATTGGTATTTCTTAATGGTTTCTTGCATGGTGGATCCTACAAAAATACAACAAGCATTTAATTAAAAGTCATTATGGTATTAATTGACCTTTATAAAAATAAAAGCAACCATCATCCTTATGCCGAAAGGTTAACTCAATTATACCATTCTCAAAACTGTGACATGCATGATACAAGTGATAATCACTGTCAAACTTTGGATCACCATAGGCAGCTTGGCGGCCAATACCTTTAACAAATACCTTGTCTTCAAATTTAATAAGCATCTCGCTACAAATATTAAATTGTTGACCATCTAGTTCAAATTGATAATTAACATCCGTAGCATCATCCTGAACACGCTCACATATAACTTCGTAATTAGTAAATACCCTTCCCTGACCATTTCTGCAATCCTGTACCGTTAGTGTTCCTGTAAATGAACCTAACATCTGATCCAGATCCATTAGTCCGTCATTTGCTACAACACGATCAAATGGAAGGAATAGATTTAAAGCCATCCTTATTGATTTGAAAAAAGTGAATAGTTGTTAAAAACAGATTTAACCATTTGACTTACTTAATTTATTCATACATTTCAGAATACATCCATAAGCTACTCTTGTATGATCAAGTATTTATTCTTACTTATTATTGCATTAATTCCCTACCATCTATATGCACAGGAAGGTATTAAAATCAAACTTACAAAGCCCACCTTTAGCAAATATGAGACAAAGTCTTTCTCCAAAACTAAACTAGCTCTTCAAAAACCAGAATTAATCAAGGACGATTTATTCTCCTTTACTAAAAGCGGAGTGTATCAACTAAACATTCTAGAAACTAATGATCAGTTTCATGAACAATTTCAATATACCAGAAGTAGAATCCATAATGTTATGCTTGGATTAGGAAGTTACGAGCATTACAAAAATGACTTTCAATTTATATCCACTAATGCGTACAAAATACAATTAGGTTTCGGCCTTGTTAAACAAAGTTCGCTTTACAATGGACATAGTCCTGATCTACATTTTAGCATAAACGCCGGAATCGAAAAACCTCTAACTTCGTGGCTAAGTATATATGCTTATGGGCAATATTTGTCGCCCAACTTTTCACAAAATCCCAACAAAATAGACCCAATAACTCACATGAATCCACTCTTCATTCAGAGTGAAGCAGGGTATGGCTTAAGAGCTAAATACAGAAACATAGAGGCCGACCTTGGATCTAAAACAATGTTTGACACCCAGTTTAAAAAGTCGAAACCAATGCCAATGATGAATTCAAAAGTGAAAATAGGTTTCTAAGCCAATATAACTTGATTGTATATTTTACCTCACCACTAATTTTCCACTCTCTACGTACTGATCTGTTTTAACAGAATATAAATAATGGCCCTTTGGTAATGATTGTACATTAATCTGATGACGATTAATACCATAGTGTAATCCATTGATGTTTTTTCGATAAACCACGCGACCATAAGCGTCAAACAAGGAAATAGAAGCACTACCCGGCATTAGTAAATTAAACTCAATATTTAAGACATCGCTAACCGGATTAGGGTAAGCCGTGGCTTGAATCTTACCAGCTTGCAGTTCTGGCACACTAATGTCAGATCCGAATATATCAATCTTATTCTGCTTAAAACCATCAAATCGTGCTACTTCCAGCGCTTCATCGCTGGCACCAAACCAGTCCATCATAACCGAAGTGTAAATCTGGCGATAGTCAACCTGATGTTTCATATTGCCACGTACCAGATCGTTTAAATCAGGATTATCGCCAACCACCTTTCCTTGCACCGCTTTACCGAAAACAAAAACAGGCGTTGATGAACCATGGTCAGTTCCATAACTATTGTTAGAGTGCACACGACGACCAAATTCGGTGAAAGTCATGGTTAATACCTTATCTTCCAATTCGAGGCTTGCCAAATCATCTTGAAACGCCTTAATGGCCGATGACAAATGATACATTAGAGCAGCATGTGTTCCTAAAGTAGAGTCGTAGGATTCCACCTGATCGCCATGCGTATCAAAACCACCCATTCGACACATGAAAATTCGGGTTTTAATGCCCCCTTTAAGCAGACGAGCAATGAGGCGTAATTGCCCTGACAAGGGATTCTTCTTATATCTGGATGGTGTTGGTGCAGGATATTCTTCGGGATAATCAATGCTTGAGTTAGATCCATTGTCATACACCTGTTTTAATCGATCGGCATACACATTTGACATGCCCTCGAACTGCCATAAATACTCCAATTCGCTACCTGCATATCCATCTGGCTTATACAACTGCGCATCGTCCACTCCTACGCCATTAATAAGATCATAGAATGCTGATGGACTTTGCACATTCAAGCCTATAGGTATTCCTTCTTCACGATGAAAAGCAATGGACATTGCACTCCCCATTTCAATGGCAACCGGATCTTTCATGTTATCATTAGGATAGGCATCTGGATAATTAGGATACTCCATATCCAGAAATCGCCCCATCCAACCCGAAGCAATATCAACATCATCTTCTGTGCCATCCAAGCCCATAAATACCAAATCGCGCCCACGGAAGTGTGAACCATTCATTTGTGGATAACCCACATTCTGAATTACCACTGCCTTATCCTGATCGTACAATTGTTTGAAATGAATCATATCAGGATGCAAACCTACCTGTCGGCTTTCAGGTATAGACTCATCTACATTGATAAAACCACGTGACCCATGATCGGGAATGGCAATGTTAGCACGGGCATTATAATATTCGTTGTATTGACCAATGGGCACCAGGGTATTTAAACCATCGTTACCTCCATGCAGTTGCACAAAAATCAAAACCTTATCATTATCTGCATTTAAAGCAGCTTTAGCCAAAGGCGAATTAGCCGCCATGACCTGAAGCGGTATACCCGCCAATGCAAAACTACCTGCTCCTGCTGCCCCTATATTTTGTAGAAATTTTCTTCTCTTCATCGTTCCTATTTACTTAAATTAGTACAACTGATATTCTGGCGATTGCATGATGGCATTTAGCAAGACCTTTAGTCGAGCTTCCACCGTTGTTTTATACTGGGCTGGCTCAGTCAAGTAATTATTCCATTCCATAGTCCAAGCACTGGTATATAAACCATCCAGAAAAATATCGGTTAAAAAGAAATTCCGCCTTTCATTCGCTAGTTCGAAGGGCAATAACAATTCCAGCAAGGTATCTACAAGTGTTTCGGCATTAGCCGGATCGCCTATCGTCCCAGAATTTTCCACCCAGTCAAGCACGTCGATACGAATACCCAAATTCTCACCTTGACGATTAACACCATTTAAAACCAACTCGGCAAATTGATATCGGTAAGCCAGTGAATGCGGTGTAATCCAGTTACGACTATAAATAGGATACTGATGGTAGGCCGGATAGCCTGCTACTTCAAATGGCTTATAAAAATTCAAACCCTGACGCTCTATGAAATCAAAAATACCGTCTTTATAAACCGTTTCATACAACTCAGTCAAGTCACTTGGAAAAGTGACATTAAACAGATTAAGTGTTCCCATAATGAGTTCAATGGGCGATTTAATGATCGAGCCACGTACATTATTGTCAACCACCGCATCATCCACATCATAAAAATGCACACTACTCAATAAAGCTTTCACCACAACCGACATGTCGTAATCGGCAGCTTTAAATTGTGTGGCAATAGGTTCAATCACATTACTCTCAACCGTAGCATCAATTTTATAATATACAAAGTGTCGGTATAACTTTCGAGTAATGAAACGTGCCGTTTCATCTTTGGCAAAAATCATCTCCATCAAATCATCAAACTCCTTGTGAGTAGATGCTTCTGTTGCATAATTACCCACTAACTCATCAGGCGCAATAGTTACGTTATCGAAACGTGCACTAAATACTTTCTCACCGGCATCATGACGATTAGCCACCGTTTGCCCTTCACTCTGTGTTGTTCTAAGTTTACCAGTTGGTAATCCTGTATCCGCATTAATCGTCTGAAAAGAATCATCAACAGCGTAACCAGTTAAAATACGCGTAGCTGCTTTAATATCATCTTCGGTGTAATTGGTATAATCGCCTTCTGTTACTTGTGGGCCACGACCTATGGAGTACAACTCAAACATTTCGCGCGCAAAATTTTCGTTGGGACTGCTCACATCATTGGTTGCGTTATCCAAGTAAATAAGCATGGCATTGTCCATACAAATGTGCTTGAACAAGTCCTTAAAACTACCAAAGGCAAATTGGCGATAGAGGGCATTTTGGTAATACAGCATTTCAGATGACTGAACAATATCCTTACTGACAGGCAAATGTGTGTGGTAAAAATAAGTCAAGCGCTCGCTGACATTGGTTCCCGACTTTCGCATCTGTTCAAGGTGCCAAATAATAAAGTAATCAGTCAAGTCTTTCTGTTCGCTATTACTACCTGTTGCCGATGAATTTAACCAGGTTTCGCCAGTAGCCAAATCAATTGGGAGTTCAATTTCTGATGGTTGAGAGAATAATTCAGTCATTGCCTGATCGACCGTGAAGTCAGCAAAACGTTTGACATCGGCATCGGTAAATCCGAATGTTGCCCGCCTTAATAGATGTAAAGCATTAGCCCTACCTAGTGTACCCACTAGTTTGTCGCTTGCAGCCATGAAATAGTTGTTTTGGTGTTTTGTATTTAAACGTGCTTAATGCATTTTTATTTTATTAAGCATAGCATTACTTAATAAACGAACAAACTCCAACAAAGTTGGTTACACTGAAATATTTCTAAGGGATACTCTAGTAAATAACAAAAAAGCCAGCTCTACACGTTTGCAGAACTGGCCTCTCTAACCTAAACCCAAATCTATGAAAAAAATCTACTCTTTTGCTTTCAATTCTAATAGGGCAATAAGTATAATGAATCCCTAATTGATTCTAAATTTTCATCAAAACCTGGAAGTCCACCTCAACTCAACGCCCTTAAAGTCGAGCACTTCATAACAAATACCTGCGCTACAAGCCGGGCCACCCCGTCGTTCACCTGCAAAGAGTTGTAGGTTATTTCTACCATTCAACTTATAGCGAACATTGCTGCCCAACCATATTTTCTTACTGTCCGTCACAAAAGCGTCATTACTCCACTCCGATAATGCATTCACAAATAGTTTCGACTTATAACGAAAAGTTAAACCACCCACATAGTTCTGTGTACTTTTACCTTCGCGATCAAAAGTTTGCAACTCCACTTCTAATTTCAAACCGTAATCATTCTTTATTGTTCTATCAACATTTACACCGCCTGAATAACGTTTCATCTCACCTTTAAATGGATCGTCAGCATAATCCATAAAACCTTTAAATTCGGTTAGTTCGCCAACCATTGTAGACAGTTCAAAAAACCACTCCTTATAATCAAATGTGATTCCAAAATCGTTATTAGCTCTGGTATGATTTAATGTAAGCACAGTATTAATAGATGGTTGATAAAAAGCCTCAACCTGAAAACCAGTCTCATTTTGTGGCTGCAGTACATGGGTACTTCTATTCAAAACCCGATACGAATGTTCGCGAATCAGTGCAGGTGGCTCATTTATGCCCGACCCCAACAAAAAATTGTTATAATCCTTTACCTCCAAACTCACACCAAACTTTGATAAGGCCAAATTTAAACTACCATAAATCGCATGGGTTTGCGCATCAAAACCACCATCTTTGCCATTTAACGAAACTGCATAAGCCGAATAATAATTTAGAAAAGGCCATATGCGACCTGACATAGAACCCATGCCGTAATAACTATCTTCCAAACTATTTTTAATGCGGATAACTGATGCGCCAATTGTTTGCTTATAGAGTGTATAATCGCCATAGAAAGCTGCCAATTCATCAGAACGACGTTTATCCCATTCCTCGGTTGGAGGATACACATTATTGAGCGCATAACCCCACAAGGCTTTCACACTGAACTTTTTATTTTTGAATCCTACAGAAGCTCCCAATATATCACGGTAGAAATACTGCTTACTCCGGTAACCTTTATCTTCGAGAATAGCACCCTGTATTTCATATGAACGAAGCAGGATACCACGCCCCAAAGTTTCATTGAAATTACCAGCCTTAAACTCCCATCCCTTTTTCCTGTAATTTAATCCAAGCCATGAGGCATCCACATAATTACGTTCAGAGTAAGGCGTTTGATAAAACTGCACACCTGCATTTACCTTTAAGCCTTTGAAGCGATAATTAAGCCTTAGCTTATTATAAAGCGCATGAAAATTCTCATCCTCACTATCTGGTAATTTTCCATATTGATATTCCATCAAATTGGTTCCAGAAAATTGAGCCTGTATTTTTGAAACCGAAATAATCAATACAATAAATAGAACAACGTGACGCATGCTAATTCAGGTTTAAATGTTTTTTGAGCTCATGTTCAATATCTAACTCGTCTCCATCCGAAAAGCCTTCGTGCCGATACACAATATTATTATCAGCATCAACCAATAGCAGTGTTGGCAAAACACCAATCTCCAAATCTTGCATCACATCGTTATTAATATCGGATAGTATTGGATACGAAACACCTAATGTTCGTACCAAGGGCATTACCTTTGATATACTGCGCGGCCCATCTGTATTAATACTTATAAACGCAACACCCTTTGCCTCATATGCTTTGTATAACTTATCCAATTTTGGAAGTGCCTTCATGCAAGGTTTACACCACGAAGCCCAAAAGTCGATAATTGTAAGCTGCTCGCCTTTCAACTCATCATAACTTAAAGTTTCGCCTTCAACATCATCCAAAATAAACTCGCGTACTGCTTGTGCTTTTGCAAAGAAGCTAAAAAGCAAAAGGGTAGTAATCAAGATATATCTTAACATAGCTATTATTTATCCAGGTATTCTTTTACAACTGCTACCGCGGCATCAACATCACTAGCAGCCGAACGCGTACCGTTAAAACGGATGTTACCTTCCTTATCAATAACTACAATTCGATCGAAGGTAGTTCCATAAGAACGAGCAGTTGCCGAAGCCTTTAGCAGTAATGGAAACTTAACACCACTTGTATTTTTAAAAGATTGAACTGCCGCTTCATTTCCATCCCATTGATCCAAACCAACAATTGAGAAATTAGCATTTGACACAAAGGCATCGGCCAATTTAGATTGAATACTTGGACCAGCAGCCTTACAAGCAGGGCAACCATTCCCAAAGAAAAACATCACCAAGACTTTCTTATCAAAATCAGCTAACATTACTTCATTTCCACCTAAATCTTTTAATGAGAAACTTGGAGCAGAAACCGCGTCTCCTCCCATCTGCGGCACATCATTATCCATCATTTCATCCATTACAGTATCACTTTCGCTACACGATACCAACATAACAACTAACAACCCTACTCCCATTAATGACTTAAGTATCCTAAAAATTCCTTTTGTTTTCATTGCTCTTGATTTTAGTTTTTGTTTTAACATTTGCCATTTTGACGCAACAGAAAACAAATCCTTACAAAAAATTATAAAAAAATCTTCGCTTTGTTTTATCAACTACTAAAGGTACATTTGTGTAAATCTCAATTATACAATCAATGAGTTCAAATCAATTCTCTAATCAGAATGCCTCCAATCCACTTTTGGAAAAGCTATTCAAAAATGTAAAGTCGGTGGTTGGCATAGCCATACTGGCTTTAATCGCAATGTCGGCCTTTTTTCAGATTGGCCCCGAAGAAGTAGGTGTAATCGTTCGATTTGGTAAATACACACGAACCGTTAATCCAGGATTGAACTACAAAGTTCCTTTCTTAGAATCGGTATACAAAGTGCCAGTTGAACGTCAGCAGAAACTTGAATTTGGTTTTAGAACAACCAAACCTGGTGTTAGAACCGAATACACACGTCGTGGTACGATGGACGAATCTCTTATGCTTACGGGCGACTTAAACCTTGCCGATGTGGAATGGGTGGTTCAATACCGTATCGACAATCCTTTCAATTATTTGTTTAAGGTGCGAAATCCGGAAACCACTTTACGTGACATTTCGGAAGCGGCCATGAGACAAATTGTTGGCGACCGAACCGTTAACGAAGTACTAACTGTTGGACGTACCGAAATCAGTTCAAAGCTTCAAGAACTAATGCAACAGGTGTGTCGCGAATATTCCTTAGGTGTTAAAATTGAGCAGGTAGTACTGCAAGATGTTAACCCGCCTGAGCAGGTAAAAGCGGCATTTAATGCGGTAAACGAGGCTCAGCAGGAAAAGGAAACTTTGATAAACCAAGCCAAGGCAGAATACAACAAAGTGATTCCAAAGGCGGCAGGTCAGGCCAAAGAAACCATACAGATGGCGGAAGGTTATGCCACCGAACGTGTTAATAACGCCAAAGGTGATGTGGCTCGTTTTAATGCGCTATACAAAGAATATGTGAAAGCTCCGGAAGTAACCAAGCGAAGAATTTACCTTGAAACCATGGAATCGGTGATTCCTAAATTGGGTCAGAAAATTATTACTGATCAGAATGGCAACAGCGTTCTTCCTTTACTTCAAATGCAATTGACACAACAAAACAAAGCTCAAAATGGACAATAAGAAATTCATACTTGCAATAATAGCCGGAGCCGTCTTATTATTTATTTTCTCAACCAGCACGTACATCGTGAATGAGTCGGAACAGGTAGTAGTTACGCAATTTGGTAAGCCTGTAGGCGAACCCGTAGTTACACCAGGCATCAAATTCAAAATTCCTTTTATTCAAACGACACACTTCTTCGACAAACGTTATTTGGAGTGGGATGGCGATCCGAACCAGGTTCCAACCAAGGATAAGAAGTTTATTTTTGTAGATACCTATGCCCGTTGGCAAATCACTGATCCTTTGCAGTTTTTCAAGCGTATGACCAATGAGCGTGGAGCCATTTCACGTATTGATGATATTCTGGATGGAGAAACTCGTAACTACATAGCCAAGCACAACATCGAAGAAGCCGTTCGATCAAGTAACCGAACACCTGCTTCATCGGGCATTATTGGAGAGTTGGTTGGCGATAGTTTGACTACCATTTATGTGGGTAGGGATAAGATTCAGGAAATGATTCAAGTGGCGGCCAACGAGCAAGCGCTCGATCTTGGAATTGAAATTCTTGATTTCCGTTTCAAGCGTATTAATTACGTTGAGGAAGTACAAACTCAAGTGTATGAGCGAATGAAGAGTGAGCGTTACCGAATAGCTGATAAGTTTAAATCAGAAGGTCAAGGTGAAGCGTCGAATATTAATGGTGAAAAAGAACGTGAGTTATTAACCATTGTTTCCGAAGCCTATAAAACCGCTGAAGAGATTAAAGGTGATGCCGATGGTAAAGCGGCTGCTATTTATTCGCAAGCCTACGACAAAACAGCGAGTTCACGTCAGCTATATAGTTTCTTGAAATCGATGGAGACTTACGAAAAAACCTTTGATGGACAAACACACATCATTCTATCAACGGACAACGAACTATACAAGTATTTAAAATCAATGAAATAGTACACTTTAAACCCATACTTCAACAGGAGTAATCTTGTTGGAGTGTGGGTTTGTTGTTTATATGGTAATTTGGGCACATTTAGCACGTGATTTATAGTACTAATTCTAATTTCAAAATTCCATATCAAACGACTAATAATTATGAATTGAAAACTAGTGATTCAGTAGATTAAATGGAATCTTTGGATCGATTTATTTCATTACATATTGTGGTAAGAAATAGCATTGAAGAATTTTTTTGTAAATATGAGATCCTGACATTTAAATGATTGATACTTTTAATATATGAAAGAAATATTTGATTTTTTAAAAAGCAAAAGTCTTACTCTAACAGAAATACGTTCACCTAATAAACAGGATTGGAAGGGTAGCCCCTTTAATAAACCAAAAGCCTTTTCAGTTAGTCTTTTATCAATTAAAATATTAGGATTTGAAAAATCATTGAATGAAAAAGAGTATCGATTAATTCATGCAGTTAATAGAAAAAATGAAGAAAGAACAATTTGGGTAGAAATTGACAAAACTTTGTTTCAGAAACCAAAATTTATATTTAAAGAAGATAAAATTAGAAAAGGAAAAAAAGGAAAGTATGTTATAACAAAATTTGAAAATTGTCCAGCATGCAATTTTGAATTAAATAAACAAGATAATATTTGTCCAGACTGCGGATTACACTTTACGTAAAAAACGTTCAACAATCTGGAATAAATCATACTGATTCAGTGATTTTTGGATGTTAAGTTGGGCTTTTTAAACAGCGCCAAATCTTAGATTTGGCATTAAAATGAAAAGATAATAACAAATATAATTTTTGGTCAACAACTTATGATTCATTGACTCCATCTAATTCAACATTGACAGATCGATAAGTAAAACTGACAGAGTCGGTCGTTAGAGCGTCAGCAACGTATGATTCACTGACAATATAAAATGTATCACCGACAGATCGACATGTAACACTGACATAGTCGCATGTTAGAACTACAGCAACGTATGATTCTCCGACAATATTGAATGTAACACCGACAGCATCAATATGTAAGACTGACAGCATCATATGTTAGAACAACAGCGTCGTATGATTCTCTGACAGTATAAAAATGTGGATACTAACAAACCATTACATAACCCTTAGCAAGTAATAATGCAAACCGAAAGCATTGTTAATTTTTAAAACATTGCTTACATTGTTATGCAACACACAATAAGCATATGGCAAAAAACACTGATCCGAACACATGGGTAGATGCCTACTCCGATCTCTTATTTCGCTATGCCATCATCAGGGTGAACGATGAACAGCTAGCCGAAGATTTGGTACAGGAAACTTTCTTGGCAGGATTAAAGAATCTCAATTCATTTCAAGGCAAAAGCACCGAACTGACATGGTTAACAGCCATTCTAAAGCGCAAAATAATTGACCATTACCGCAAGAAAACAACACGTAAAGAATATTCACTTGACGAGCCCGATGAACGATTTGACTCAAATGGTGGAATGAAAGACCATTGGGTTAAGGATAGCGCTCCATCCGCCTGGAACATTGAAGCTGACAAACAATTGGAAAGCAAGGAGTTTATGCAATTTTTGCAAGCATGCATTGCGCATTTACCAGAGAAATGGGCCTCATGTTTCGTTCTCAGAGTAATGGAAGAAATGAAAAGTGATGAAGTTTGTAAGGAATTGGATCTTACATCGTCGAACCTATGGGTGATATTACACAGAGCACGGCTTCAGTTGAGAGATTGCATTGAAAAAGGTTGGTCATAATAAAGGAGAGTATTCATGGAAACAAAAAATAAATTAATGATTACCTGTAAAGAGGCGACCTATCTTGTTTCAAAAAAACAACAAGACAAGCTAAGTTTCTTGGAAAAAATGCAACTCCAATTTCATTTGATGATTTGCTCCTATTGCCGTCGCTTTGCCAATCAAATAGATTTCATTACCAAAGGAATAGTACGCCTACGCTCACGAATTGAAAAACAAAGTACCAGCATTTCTTTAACTAGTGCGCAAAAAGATAAAATGAAAGAGGCTTTAAGGAATCAGCAGAAATAAAAAAAGGGTAAGAAACTAATCCTACCCTCTAATCGAGCCAATGACGAGATTTGAACTCGTGACCTCTTCCTTACCAAGGAAACGCTCTACCCCTGAGCTACATCGGCAACAAAATTGAGCGAACCGCGATAGCTATCGCGGCGGGACTCATTTGAGCGAAAAACGGGATTTGAACCCGCGACCCCGACCTTGGCAAGGTCGTGCTCTACCACTGAGCTATTTTCGCAGTTGCTATTTCTTTCAACAGCCGTGCAAAAGTAGAAAAATTTCCCTTCAAGACAAACCCTACTTGATATTTTTTCGCTTTACCAATTATTGTACATATACCAAGTTGTAATACCTACCTTAAAGCACTATATTGATAGAACAGATATTGTCCATTGTTGAAAACATTTAATCATGAAACGCTTTTCATCATTCCTTATTTTAGGCTTACTATTCCAAAGTATCACATACGGTCAAAGTGTAGAAAATTCGCGCATGCAATGGTTTAAAGATGCAAAACTTGGCATTTTTATCCACTATGGCATCTACTCAGTGAATGGGATTGATGAGTCATGGTCGTTCTTTAATGGCTATATCAACCACAACGATTATATGAATCAGCTAGACGGTTTCACGGCAAGTAAATTTAGCGCCGATGAATGGGCTCAACTATTCAAGAAAAGCGGTGCTCGCTACGCTGTACTAACAAGTAAACACCACGATGGAGTTGCTCTTTGGAAAACCGAAACACATCATTATAATACTATTGAACATACGCCTGCTAAAAAAGACATTGTAAAGGAATTTGCAGAAGCAATGGGCCAAGAAGAGCTTCGTGTTGGTTTGTACTATTCACTCATTGATTGGTCCCACCCCAACTACCCGGCCTTTCTCAGAGATAGCGTTCGCTATTCAAAAGATGAAAAAAGGTGGCAGAGCTTTACTAACTTTTACTTCGAACAATTAAATGAACTTTCAAGTAGATTCAATCCAGACCTCTACTGGTTTGATGGCGATTGGGAACACAGCGCCGAAGAGTGGAAATCCGAAAAATTGCGAAAACAACTTCTATCCTACAATAAAAACCTCATATTAAATAGCCGCTTACAAGGTTATGGCGATTATGCAACACCCGAACAAGGCGTGCCAATAACTAAACCTAGTAATAACTATTGGGAGCTCTGCATGACCATGAACGACTCATGGGGTTTTCAAAAAAATGATCACAATTACAAAACACCTTTCCAATTAATTCAAATTTTTACCGATTGCATTAGCATGGGTGGAAACCTCTTATTGGACATTGGCCCCAAAGAAGATGGCAGTATACCAGCGGAACAAATTGAAATATTAAATGAATTTGCTAGATGGACAAGCAAACATTCAGAAGCAATTTACGGCACCCGAGCTGGCATTAATAAAAAGCACTGTTTCTATCCCACAGCACTTTCGAAGGATAGCACTACATTATTTGTCTACTTGGATAAAGAACTAAACAACCAACTCTTTATTGATGGATTGCAATCTACGATTAGCTCCGTAAGAATTGTTGATCATGATACTAAATTAAAATTCAATCATCAATCATCCCTTTTTAATTGTCATATTCCAACTAAATTATGCGACTCCAGCATCACTGTAGTGGCCATCGATTTTAAAACTAAACTAGAACTAACATCGCCACAACAATCATTATATGATCTTAACACAAATGGAATTACAAATAATGAAAGATGGAAGCAAAAACATTCTAAGTTTATCAACGATGCCCATATAAGCATTCCATATCGCTACTATGCCGGCCTTAACAAATTATCAAAGGATAAAAACATATTATACCTCCTGGTGGAAGGTAAGCCACAGGAGTCGCTTATGATAAAAGGCCTTAAGAATAAAATTAATCGCATTTGGGTAGTTGGTGAAGGAACTAAACTAAAGCATAAAGTAAGTGGCAAACAGTATTGGAGTCAGGTTCCGGGCATCGTTTACATTGATGTTCCTGATTATGTATTAGATCAAGAACTTACAGTTATAGCAGTTCTGCTCGACGGCCCCATTCAACTCTTCGAAGAAGAAGTAAAAGCGATAGAGAGCAACTAAAATCGCTTCTCAAACATCAATTTAAAATTAATAAACACCAGTAATGTATTTTCACTAATCAAAACCACACTTTTAGTTTCAATTTATTACTTTTGTTGTCAAATAAAAAACCAAACATGAGTAATAGTAGAGAAATCATTCTTTTGAACGTTTCAGGAGTTGATAAACCGGGATTAACAGCAACACTTACGGATATATTGTCTCACTATGATGTTAATATTCTTGACATCGGCCAGGCAGTTATTCATGATGATTTAGGTCTGGGTATCTTATTTGAGGTACCAACCAGTAATGAATCATCACCCATCCTGAAAGATCTATTATTCAAATCGTATGAGTTGGGTTTAAACATCAAATTCACCCCCATTACCGAAGATAAATACAACGAATGGGTTGGTCATCAAGGTAAAGAACGATTTATTATAACCCTCCTTTCACGGAGACTTGGTGCTAATCAATTATCGCAGGTAACGAAAGTAATATCAAATCAAGGCTTAAACATTGATTACATTACTCGCCTTAGCGGACGTGTATTGCTTAATGATCATTATAAAAATGACAAGTCAGTAGTCGAGTTCTCAGTTCGTGGAACACCCGAGGATGCCATCGCCATGAAAAAAGAATTCATGACTATTTCGAAAGATACCGAGATTGATATCGCTTTTCAGGCCGATAATATTTTCCGCCGTAATCGCCGTTTGGTATGTTTCGATATGGACTCCACGCTGATTCAAACTGAAGTAATTGATGAGCTAGCGATTAAAGCTGGCGTGGGCGATCAGGTAAAAGAAATTACCGAGGCAGCCATGCGTGGCGATATCGATTTTAATGAAAGTTTCATCCAACGTGTTGCTCTCTTAAAAGGCCTTGATAAATCAGTAATGAAAGACATAGCGGAAAACCTGCCTATCACAGAAGGAGCTGAACGCCTGTTCAAGACCCTTAAAAAATATGGCTACAAAACAGCTATCCTATCCGGTGGATTCAATTATTTTGGGCACTATCTAAAACAAAAATTGGATATTGACTATGTGTTTGCCAACGAATTGGATATTGAAAATGGCGTACTAACAGGTAAACACAGCGGTGAGATTGTTGATGGCAATAAAAAAGCTGAACTATTAAAATTACTGGCTTTCAAAGAAGATATTCACTTGGAACAAGTAATCGCTGTGGGTGATGGATCAAACGATTTACCTATGCTTCAGTTAGCTGGACTGGGCATTGCCTTTCATGCCAAACCAAAGGTGAAAGCATCTGCTAAAAATCACATATCAACCATTGGCTTGGATGCCATATTATATCTACTTGGTTTCAGAGACAGAGAAATAAACATATAATACCAAACTGTGCTGGTATTATGCCGATACATAATCAAAAGGGCTTTAGAAGTGAAACGCACTAAAGACGCATTTTGATTAGTAAACGGTATAATTAACTCAACAACACGACTTCACAGCTTTTAACAAACCATCTTATTGCTTATTCTGAAGATTTACTATTTTTGCGCCAAATTATAAAAGTGTAGAAGAATGGCTAAGGGTATTTATCACCGTGCTGAGTTATTATTGGGACAAGCTAAAATGCAATACCTATCACAAAAGAAAGTGATATTATTTGGCATTGGTGGAGTTGGAAGTTGGTGTGCCGAGAGTCTAATACGAACTGGTATTACCGAACTAACGATTGTGGACAGTGATAGGGTTTGCATTACCAATGTAAACCGCCAGATGATGGCAACAACAAAAACTGTTGGCCAAGTTAAAACGGAAGCATTAAAGGAGCGTCTATTGGAAATTAATCCCAAAGCCAACATTACCGCCTTACAAAAAATATACTCCAAAGAAACTTCTGAAGAATTCGAGCTAAGCAATTACGATGTAATAATCGATGCCATTGACAGTATCGGAAGTAAAATCCATCTCATTCAAAGCGCCACTAAAACCGATGCGCTCTTTGTATCTTCAATGGGTGCAGCACTCAAGGTAGACCCTACACGAATTAAGGTTGCCTCATTTTGGAAAGTAGAAGGATGCCCATTGGGTCGAAGAATTCGTAAAGTCATTCGTAAACTGGGTGTTCCAACGCGTGATTTTTTATGTGTATACAGTGATGAGATTCATGAGAATGCTGGTGAAAATGAAAGTTGTGGTACTGAAACATGTCTTTGCCCCAAAGCTGAAAATGGACCTGGCGATCCTGACTTGGTTAATCATGAATGGTGTAGTATGAAAGCCGTCATTAATGGTTCATTGGCGCACATAACAGCGATCTTTGGATTTACATTGGCAGGCATCATTATTAAACAGCTTTGCGAAGAACTTACCTCTGAGTAATCGAAAAGACCACTTTTGATCAAGATCATGATAATTCAACTTCAATAGTTTAATAGAAAAACTATATTTGAATATTCTTACTTTCTATCTATCAAAGCTAAAAGCGTGTACGATAGAATAATTATTCATGATAAAAAAGTTAACAATGAAGTTGTGGTCCATTCTTTTAATTATTCTTGTAATTACATTTAGTGCTTGTAATATTATTCCTGAGAAATTACCCGAAGCTGGCGTTAGTATACATTTGGCAAAATCAAGGGCTGAAAGAATATCAAAACTGACTTATGATTTACATTTGGAAATTCCATCATCGAAGGAAGCCGATATTAAAGCAAAATCGATAATTAAATTTGGGCTTTCCAATACTAACGAAGACTTGTTTTTGGATTTTAAAGCAAGAAATGAACAAGTAAAACTACTCATTGTCAATGGAGACACTTTGTCTGGTACAATTATAAACGAGCACATAAAGCTCCCAAAAAAATCACTTCAGCAAGAAAATAATGTAGTTATTAATTTCATCGCAGGCAATGGAGCGTTGAATCGAAACGATAATTATTTCTATGCTCTTTTTGTGCCAGACAGAGCCCGAACAGCTATACCTTGTTTTGATCAACCCAACATTAAAGGACGATTTGCTGTAAAAATGCATTTGCCCGAAAATTGGATAGGCGTTGCCAATGGACAACAAACTATTACTCAAAAGCTAGTAGATAAAACAATTGTAGAGTTTGATTACTCGCAACCAATAAGCACCTACTTATGGGCCTTTGCAGCTGGTGAATTTAAATATACCTCTAGCAAATGGAAGGATATGAATATTGGACTTTATCATATGGTTGATGACAGTATAAAACTTACGCATAACGTAGAAACCATATTTTCTCAAACCACAAAATCACTGGATTGGCTTGAGGAATATACCGACTATGACTATCCTTACGAAACCTATAATTTGGTAGCCATTCCATCGTTTCAATTCGGCGGCATGGAACACCCAGGAGCTACTTATTATCGCTCTGAACTAATTTTCCTCGACGAAAAACCTACACAAAACGAAGAGTTGAGCAGAGCAAATTTAATCGCTCATGAAACAGCTCACATGTGGTTTGGTGATTTGGTTACCATGCCCTGGTTCGATGAAGTATGGCTAAAAGAGGTGTTTGCTAACTTCATGGCTGATAAAATTACACAACCATGGTTTCCTGAGATTGATCATCAGCTACGGTTTCTATTAGCTCACTTTCCTCGAGCTTATTCCGTAGACCGAACCAAAGGAGCTAACCCAATTGGACAAAAGCTGAACAATCTTCAAAATGCTGGAACACTATACGGCTCAATCATCTATCACAAATCACCAATTGTGATGAATCAGCTCGAAAACATGGCAGGAAATGATGTTGTGCGTATGGGCATTCGCGAATACATTGATTCATATGCCTTCTCAAATGCTTCGTGGAACGACTTAATCAATTGTATCGATAAACACACCGAGGGTGATTTAAAAGTTTGGAGTAAGGCCTGGGTAAACGAACCGGGCCGTCCTGTTATTTCATTTGCTCCTTCGATAGAGAAGAATGGATATTGGACCTTAACACAAAGAGCCGAACATGCAAATCTAGCAAGCCCAGATTGCTATTGGCCACAAGAATTAAATACGCTGTTTGGCACTACAAATTACAAATACGACTTCTTTGATGCCACCATTGACGTGAATGAATCGCTTGATAATCTTGATGCGATTTTTATGGCAGATGATAAAGGATATGGATTAATTCGTATGACCGAAAAACAGTTGGCCTATTGGATGAATAATATCTCTGGCATTAAAAACACAATGTTACGCGGTCGCATTGCCATCAATCTGTACGAAAACTTTTTAGATGGATCAATACATCCAAATGAATTCATGAACTATCTAAAATCAAACATTCAGAAAGAATCGGAGCCATTATTGGTAAACTTATATTGCAATCAATTAAGCACCTGCTTCTGGAAATTTATGCCTTCCCACATGTGGCAAAAAAATAGCCTTGCTATAGAAAGTATGCTTCAAGAAAAACTGGATACCGTTACTAATCCAGCTCTCAAAAAAACTATATTCAGATCTTGGATAAATATAGCAATGAGTGATGAAGCTTTAAATCAGTTATCGGAACTTTGTAACGAAGACTCTTTTATCAAAGGCATGACATTAAATGAAAAAGATAAAGTTGATATTCTTTCACAGCTATTTATAAAACAACACCCGAATTGTAAGCAGGATTATAACAAGGTGCATAAGCAGATCAAAAACAGTAATCGTAAGGCCATGCTCGAGTTTATTCTTCCTTCGCTAAGCAATAATGCAGCCGATAGGGATGAATTTTGGTTCTCTCTTTCATTAGTTGAAAACAGAGCAAAAGAAAAGTGGGTTGAAAAAGCATTGGCTAACCTTCATCATCCTTTAAGAAGCCAACAATCTGACTTATATATTCCTAAAACCCTCCAATTACTCGAGGAAATACAATTGACTGGCGACATTTTTTTTCCAATAGGATGGTTGGGTAACAGCATTGGTAAACAGTCTTCAGAAAAAGCGCTTAAGGATGTTAACACTTTTTTAAATGAAAATAGTACTTATCCCGAGCATCTTAAATTAAAGATTCTTCAGAACGCGGATGTACTTGAACGAAGTGTAAGAATTAAAAAGAAATATTTTAACGAAACAACTCATCAGTAACAACTAGTTGTTACTCAAAATAAATACAACATTCACACCAATATTTCGTAGTACAAATGGTGTCGGTTAACGAACTTTTTAATACGTGATATTGAATGAGATTTTTTGTTAGTTTATTCTTGATTTTTTACACAATACTTGGCGCTTATGCTGATGACAGAGAGCTTATTGCAAAAAACAAAGCTGATTTTATTATAAACATAGCTACAAACATAAACCTACCTTCCACCGAAAATAGTGAGGAATTTAAAATAGGTCTGTACGGAAGAGGGCGGGATGTAGGGATTTTGTTCGATGAGCTTGATACAAGAAGTGCGACAATTCAGCTTGATAATAAAAACATTAAGGTTTTTCATTTTAAGCGAACCAGAAATATTGAGCAAGTCGATTTACTTTATGTTGAAGGCGACAGCAAAATTAGAATCAGCGATATAAACGAAAAATTAGAAGGACACCCCTACCTCATCCTTACTGAAAATTTTCCCTTTGGTACCTCAATGATCAACCTTGCGTTGAATAGCAACAACGAAGTTTTTTATGAACTACAACCAGAACCGTTGGAACGAAGAGGTATTTCAATAACAAAATCTCTTTTAAATTCCGACAGAAGAATAACCTCTGAAGAACAATGGATCTCCTTATTGACAGAAGCTGTTAAAATGGTTGACAAACAAAGTAAAACCATCACAAAACAAGAGACTGAAATCAAAAAACGCGATCGTTTAATTACCAATCAACAAATAGCCATTGGTTTAATCACTATCCTCATCCTAACAATTAGCGCCCTAGCTGCTAAACTAATACAATCGAATAAAATAAGAAAAGCGGCACACCTTGAATTAAAACAAAAGAACAAAGATATTATCGACAGCCTTAATTATGCAAAGCGTATACAAAAGGCTTTCCTACCACAGAAAGAATTATTCAAAAAATACTTTAGCGATTGCTTTATCTTATTTAAACCTAAGGATATTGTTTCAGGTGATTTTTATTGGCTACACAAAAATAACGACATTCTTTATTTCGCTGTCGCAGATTGCACTGGACACGGTGTTCCAGGGGCTATTATCAGTGTAATGTGCAGCGATGCTTTAACAAAAGTAGTCGGTGAATTTGGCGAAAGTGATCCAGCTGAAATATTAAATAAAACAGCTGAATTACTTGATTCAATATTATCTAATGGTGATGCAAACATCAATGATGGAATGGACATTGCTTTCTGTAAATTAAACTTTAAAACGAAAGAACTATTATTTGCTGGAGCCAACACACCACTCCACTACATTAGAAACAATGAACTATCAACCATAAAAGCTGACCGCCAAGCCATTGGAAAAGTAACAGAACGTCGACCATATACGACACATCATTTGGAACTACAAAAAGATGATCGTATTTACCTTACTACAGATGGTTTTGCCGATCAATTTGGAGGTGAGCATGATAAAAAACTCAAAGCGCGCAAGTTACGCGATTTATTTTTGCAGAATCACAAGCTAACGATGGAAGAGCAAAATGTGTTTCTCAATAATTTCCTAAAAGAGTGGACTGGATCCAATGAACAGGTGGATGATATTTGCGTATTTGCTTGCCGAATTTAATCCCAAACTACTTGTTTAAACGTGCCCTTTAATTATAGAAAAAATTCAGGAATTAATCCAATAAAATAGTATCTTCGCAAAATCAACAAAAGCGGAAATACAATGGGTATTATCATTAAAGAAGTAATAGATAAACAAACACTTAACGACTTCGTTAAGCTTCCTTATGTGCTTTATAAATCCAATAAATATTGGGTGCCACCAATGATTAATGATGAGCGTAATGCTTTAATACCTGATAAAAATCCTGCTTTTGATTTCTGTAAAGTTAAGCTTTGGGTTGCCTACAAAAATAACAAATGTGTTGGTCGTATTGGCGGCATCATCAATTCACTTTGGATCGAAAAAGAAGGTAAAAAAATTGGCCGCTTCACACGAACTGAGTTTATTGATGATATCGAAGTATCGTCACTATTACTATCAACCGCCGAAAAATGGTTAAAAGAAGAAGGCATGGTTGAAGTACAAGGACCTCTTGGCTTCTCAAACCTAGATCATCAGGGCTGTCTTATCGAAGGGCACGATTGGTTGCCATCAGTTGCTTCGGATTACCACATGGATTATTACTTAAGTCATTTCGAGAAATTAGGCTACGAAAAAGAAATTGACTGGCTTGAGTTTCGTATAACTTTTCCAGAGGCATTACCCGAAAAATCGTATAAAGTAGCTGAGATGCTTATTAAACGATATGGATTGAAGCCTCAAAACTTTACATCATCAAAAGAAATTGAACCTTATAAGGAAAAAGTTTTCGCATTATTAAACAAAGCGTTTGCTGAGCTATTTGGAACTTTTCCTTTACCCGAAAAACTTATTGAATTTTACATTAGCAAGTTTTTCCCTATGCTTAACCCTCGTTATGTGAAAATCATCTTAGATAAAGACGATGAAATGGCAGGATTCCTCATTGCCTTACCTTCTCTCTCAAAAGCCATGCAAAAAGCAAATGGTAAGTTATTCCCATTTGGTTGGTGGCATATAATGCGCGCTTTAAAGAAACCGACTGAGATGGATTTGATGCTTACAGGTGTAAAACCTGAACTTCAGCGCATGGGAGTTGCAGCACTATTAATGAATGACCTTTGGAAAACGGCCAATGATGACGGTATCAAACAAGTAGAAACAACTGGGATGCTCGAAAATAATAATGTGGCGATACAAATGTGGAAATCGTTTGACCATATACAGCATAAACGAAAACGATGTTTTAAGAAAACATTAAACTAAAAAATTATCAGATTATAACTTTCTAAAGGCGTCTGGAAATTTTCAGACGCCTTTTTTATTGAAATTAACCATGGTGAATAAAACAAACATAATGAAGGAGCTAAAGAGTTATATCATAATAACTCTTGGATTACTTATTAGCTCAATTGGCTGGACTGGCTTTATCATTCCATCCGACATAGTTGGTGGTGGTGTAATGGGATTATCTTCATTAATATATTTTATTACAGATTTACCTGTAGGCCCTACCAACCTTGTAATAAACGCAATTCTTATTGCTATTTCAATGAAAGTACTTGGTAAAGGCTTTGGTTTTAAAACCATTTTCTCACTCATTGTACTGTCCCTATTTCTTACTGTATTCCAATACATCATAACAGAACCAATTGTAAAGGAGAAATTCATGGCAGCCATTATTGGCGGTGGTTTAGTTGGTATTAGTATTGGTATCCTATTTGTTCAAGGCGGAAGCACAGGTGGTACTGAAATAGTTGCCATGCTTATTAATCGCAAACGCAATGTGAGTCCAGGTAAGGTTATGTTGGTGTGCGATATACTAATAATCACATCGTCGTTTATTGTATTTAAATCACTTGAAACCATGGTTTATGGTTTTGTGGTGATTGGCCTTATGTCATACGTGGCCGACATGGTTCTAACCGGTGCTCAACAATCGGTGCAAATATTCATCATCTCCAAAAAGCCAAATGAAGTAGCAGAAAAGATTTCCTCACAAATCAATCGTGGACTATCGTTTTTGAATGGTCGTGGTTATCACAATAAGGATCAGCGCGAATTTATAGTGATGGTTGTTCGCAAATCGGAATCTCACTTGATATTTCAAATTATCAAAGACACCGATCCGGAAGCATTTGTTACAGTTGCTAACGTTATGGCCGTATATGGAGAAGGTTTTGACCAATACAAACCACCTATTAGCGCATCAAAGAAGAAAAAACAAAACCCACTTACTTAGTGGGTTCAACATATTGCAATTCGAGCCCATTTAGTTGAGATAGTACACGCTCAAATTCTTCCGGCAGAGTTGACTTTATAGTCATTTCATCGTTACTTACAGGGTGAGTAAATGTAAGTGACGAGGCATGTAAAAGAAGCCTTTTCACATCGGTATGCTCAGTCATTATACGATTCAAAGTCCAATCGCCATGCTGGGTATCTCCTAATATATCAAAACGACCAAAAGCAAAATGCTGCCTTAGTTGATGCCAACGCCCCGTTTCAGGATAGGCCATGACCAAACTAAGCCCCACATTCTCAACTTTTTTATATGAGATATTTGTATCAATCGATTTAATCGTCTTATACTTTGTTAAGGCCTTAACACGCTTTTTCTTCTTTTTAATAAGTACAGGATTATCCCAAGTACCTTCTCCCGGTTTATCCTTACATACAATGGCATACGCCTTTTTTACTTTGCGCTGTTCAAACTGTTTTGACAATTCGGAAGCCATTTCTCGTGAAAATGCAAGAATAATGACACCAGATGTTTTAGAATCCAAACGATGCACCGGGAAAACAGATTTACCGGTTAATTCACCAACTAATTTAGTCAGATATGGCGCATCTGCAGGCATAAAATCATTTTTGTGTATTGGCAAGTCAACTGGTTTATTAACTGCAATTATATAGTCATCCTGGAATAAAACGTCCGTATCTTGTATTTTCATACATCAAAGATACTAGAAAGTAATAAACAAACGCGTGCTATGGTACCAATGATCAGTTCCTGTTTTAAACTCTTTTGTATTATAAAACAAATCGAAGCTCAATCCAAATGATTTATAAACCAAGCCTACACCTGTTCGAACACGAGCAACAATTGGTGACATTTCACTGTATTCAAGATAGTGTATTTTGGGATTTCGATGCCAACCTCCTTGTAACGTTCCATTATATGCTACATAACTCAATGAAGGCTCTGCTGAAAAATACAACTGCCAGTTTTTACTATTACTCTGCAAGGGTAGTCCCAAACTTTCCATATAGCTTTCCATTTTTCCAACTCGCAGCATCATCGATACGCTTGCATCATCATGTAAAGTCCCAACGCGAGCCTTTCCTTTCCCATACAATTCAAAACTATTTGAGGAGTATAACTCTTTGGATGCCTCAAAATTGTAATTTATCACTGGCCAATTATATTGCTGGTAAACCCATCCATTGGGTAACTGATTATTAGACAAATCGTGATATCTATATTGCACATGCCCAGCTCCAGAGGCTGGTCCCATCACACCAATATCCAATTCACTTGCAAACATCCAACCTTTATCGGTATTAGCTGCTATGGATTTAGATGTTAACAGGAGTACTCCAGCATATGGTCTATCGGAATATTGCACAACATCGCTACTAATATCCTGTGGCGTATAGGTACGTTGATCTATCATAAAGCCATAAATAACCTTATCATACTGTTTGGGTTTTAATAGTATTAGATTAACTGGATTATGTTTTAACAATGGATTATAAAAATGAAAACTTAAACCTTGTGAATAATAATAATCCGTCATCATGAATACATCATTATCCCATCCAAGCTTATACACTTTATTGTTGATAACTTGTTGCGAGTATGCCTTTGAAAAAACCATAAGGCATGTAAGTAATAATAGATATTTTACATTTTTCTTTATAGACATGCTAAGCTTAAAGCAAAATCAGTTCCATTAATTCTTAACAAAAGCTAAACTTTATTACAATTTGTTTGTCATAAATGGCATGAAAGATCATACATGCGTTGTAATTGTTATAGATTACAACTAATTTTGATTTGATAAAACCTAATAATCATAAAACATGAAAAATCTTCTAGTAGCCATCTTGCTTATAATAGGCTTTGGTAGTCAGGCTCAATCAAGTAAAAAAGATAGTACTAAAACAAAACCCAAAAAAAACAATAGTGTTGCCGTAAGATATCATTGGGGAACAGTACTACAAACCAATGACTTTTTAAAAGGTGAAAATAATGCAGGTAAACCAATTGATTTTTACCATGCTTTAAACTTAAGCTATGGTGTTCAAACGGACGGAAGCAAAGATTGGCACCACATCTTTAACTTCCCGAGTTACGGGGTATCATGGTACAATGCTGATTTTTTCAATACTGATGAACTTGGTAATCCTACAGCTATATATGGCTTTATGAGTTTTCCATTTCGCCACACAGAAAAAAGTACTTGGGGTTACGAATTAGGCTTTGGACTCACCTACAACTGGCAACCATACGATAAATATAGTAATCCATTTAATACCGCAATTGGATCAAATAGAACCGTTTTTATCGATGCCAATTTATTCTATAAATATCACTTAGGTAATCGATGGGATTTAAGAGGTTCATTTGGCTTCACACATTTCTCTAATGGTGGTACAAAAAAACCTAATAGCGGAATCAATTTACTATCTCCTTCCATTGAATTAAGCTATAACTTTAAGGATCGACCGCTATTGATTAGAGAAATTAAACCTGCCTACGAACAACATTACGAAGTGGCCTTACAAATAGGAGCTGGTGCTCGTAACATACTTTACGACAATCCCAATGGGGAAGATCCAAACCAGGGAACAGCTGATGTTATGCACTCGTATGTAAACATCTCAGGTGCATTCTTAAAAGCTACAACCTGGAAGCACAAGTTTGGTGGAGGTATTGATTTTACCTACGATGAAACTGCAAATGTTCAAGTAACAAATCCTGCAAACGGGAATGAAGAGCCAATAGTAAATATATCCGATAAGTTCTCTGAAAAGTTTATGCTTGGAATCTTCGGAACCTATGAATATACCATCGATCGATTATCTGTTGCATCATATTTAGGTTATCTGGTTTATAGAAAAGAGGTAACCAATGAAAGCAATAAGCTTTATCAGAAATTTGGAATTAAATACCACTTCAAAAACGATATGTATGCAGGATTACTAGTTCGTGCTCATAACTTTTCTGTTGCTGAAGTGATCGAATGGAATCTGGGTTACCGAATTAAATGGAACTAAGGTTGGCACAAGCTTTGCTTATTTCAAAACGCACTTAAAAATAACACTATGAAGAATTTATTAATATTTATTCTTGCAGCATTCATCTCATTACCATCGATTGCTCAAGAGCCAGAAAAAAAATTGACAAGAAAAGAAAAACGCGAACTAAAGAAAGCTGAAGAAGCAGCCCTAAGTGAAGCAATGAGTAAAATACTAGCGGTAGCAATCGATTCAGCTCAATGGGTGATTGAAGCCCATACTTTAGCTGACAAACGTGGAAGTTCAATACCGGTTAATAGCAATTTAAATTTCATCGCAATTGAAGGCAAGGAAGCATTTGTTCAGTTAGGATCAAATTCAGGCCTTGGACCCAATGGAGTTGGTGGCGTTTCGGTAAGAGCTAACATAAGCAAATATGAAGTAAAGAAAAATGAGAAGAAAGGAACTTATTTTATTACTGTTTATGCAACTTCTGCTATTGGCAGCTTCGACATTCGAATTGACACCAATGCTGATGGCCAAATTGCTTCAGCAACAGTTCAAGGTAATTCTTCATCAAGGGTAAGATACAGTGGACAATTAGTTCCGGTGAGCCATTCAACGGTATACAAAGGCACTCCACTATTCTAAAAAAAAGTTTTAGGCGGAAATATTCACAAAGGTTGTCAATTGATTTTGGCAACCTTTTTTAATTGATATTAAAATCGGGTAAATAAAAATGGAAGCTTGTTCCTTCATTCGGTTTTGACTTCAACCATATTTCTCCATCTAATAAATAGATCAACTGCTTTACTATACTCAAGCCTAACCCCATTCCGCCATAAGTATTTTGCTTGCATTCAACCTTTGTAAAGGGATTAAAAATGCTTTCAAAATCTTTTTCGTCGATACCAACTCCTGTATCTTCCACTTTAAATAAATAAAAGCTAGCCGGTAATTTTCGTGACGCTAATTCTGAGTTAACATCAATAACATCCTCACGCTGCATGTGCTTAACCTGAAGCCTTACATGTCCTTCCTTCGTAAATTTTAAACCGTTATTAAGCAAGTTGATTAATATCTGCTTCAAACGCTCTGCATCGGAATAAATAATAGATTTTGATTTTATTCCTTCCAGATCAATTTCAAACTGTACTTTTTCATTTTTCTTTTGAAGAAGTAGGGAACTATATACAAAATCACAAACTGTTTTCAAATCAAAATGCTTCTTAACCAATTGAATTTGTCCTGATTCAATACGTGAGATATCAATGATATCATCTATGAGTACTAATAGGCTTTCACTACTTTGTAACACCAACGTAGAAAACTTTTTTCGTTCTTCAACACTCTGAACATCGGAGGTCAGTAAGGTTGAAAATCCAATAATTGAATTCATCGGCGTCCGAATTTCGTGCGAAAGATTAGCCAAAAATGCAGTTTTAAGTTTATCCGATTCTTCTGCTTTTTCGGTAGCTAACTGAAGCTCAGATGTGCGCTCTAATACTAATTCTTCCAGATACAATCGATGCCTTTCTAATTCTTCTTTTTGCACTAGTACCTCTTCACGGCTCTGTTCTAAATCATCGTTTGTTCGTTTTAACTGTTGTGTACTTTGCTTGATTAATGATTCTAAGCGCTTTTTTTGACGGTGCAAAACACGACCTCTTATGGTATAAATGGCATAAAAGATGATTAAAAGCAATAAAACAATAAGTACTTTGAAGGCAAAACTTTCTGTAAAAGTAGGTTTTACCTTTACATAAATCGAAGTAATATCATTATTCCACACTTCATCATTATTACGCCCCTTCAACTTCAGTTCGTACAATCCTTCAGGTAACTGACTATAGGTCCTATCTAAATATGCCCAAGTCGTATCCCATTCGGCATCGTACCCTTCTAACTTCCAAGCGACTTGGTTATTAAAACTTGAACTATAATTGAATACACTGGCATAAAACGATGCTTTTCTTTCATCTGTAGAAATAACAACTGTATCTGGCACGTAATAATCTACATTAATCTCTGTAGGACTTGACTCTTTATAAACTTTTGATTCCAATTTATACGAACTAATAATTGACTTAGGTGGAGCAGTATTATATGGAATATCTGAAGGGTGAAACTCTATAAAACCATCTAAACCTCCAAATAACATATCACCTTCTGGAGTCATTTGAAAAGCACCTTCATTAAACTCTCTACAATTTACCCCTTCATATTTGCCAAAAGCAACCAACTTATTCTCTTTGCTATTATATCTTATTATTTTGGAATTGGTACTCATCCACAAATACCCTTCTTTATCCTCTAAAATTCCATAAACATTACCCGTCAAGAACATATTTTTTGAAGCAGGAATAATACTTCTTTTCAAGGAATCCAACTTTAATAATCCATCGCCATATGTCGCAAACCATACCTGTCCTTGCCTATCCGTATGAACATCTAAAATCGAATTTTCTTTAGTATACCTGCCAGCTTTCTTTATTGTTGAAAGCTGCGAGTATTCATTCGTCAGAAAGTTGTACTTTATCACAAAACTTTGATCAGTACCAAGCCACAAAAGGCTATCACAAGAAATATTCATGCGTTTTGTACGCACTTGACCTTCATGCCTAAAACTATCAGGAAAAGGAAAAACCTTATATTCTGAACTTATCATATTAAAGCGAATCATCCCTTCATATGAACTTAACCAAAGTATAGAATCACCAATAACATCAAGACTACTAATTTTATTAAGCGTCTCATCATTGGAACCTTTATTTTTAAATCTTATATGTGAGGTTCTATCCTTAAGAATATTTGTTTTAAAAAGTCCAGTATACGATGCAAACCATATATTCTTCTTACTATCTTCATAACCTTCTCTTACCCTTGTTCTACCAAATTCAGGACATTCTCGACTCTTTACAATCGAATATTCCTTATCTCCAGCTTTTTTCCTGAATAACGAATTTAATGAATAGTGCCAATATGTATTATCCGAATCTTTAAATAAAAAATATAATTCATCTGCATTCCAACTATTATGACTTTCCACTTTATGAAAATCAAATTTCAATTTATTAGCGTCAATCATTGACAAAGCACCCTTAAGTCCAAGCCACAATATTGGTTGCGTTTTACTATAAAACAGTTCATTCACCCAATTACTTGGCAAATGCGTATGTCGCTCATGATCAGCTTCAAAAAAGTTAAGTAATTTTCCAGTGTTAGATAGATGGTACAAACCACCACCCGATGTGCCTAACCATATTTCTCCATTACTTCCAATTACATGTTTACTTAAATGTGAATAATTAGGTGATTTAAAAACATGTTTTAATTGTTGGTCTTTAAAAGAGAATGAATAAATCGACTTATCAGAACAGAATGTTAATTCATCACAATGGAAATCGAGCGAAAAAACGGGTTTAATTCCGTTTGTTAATGGTGAAGGTTGTATTTTAAATAAACTCTTTTTATTTATGAGAATCTGCTCACACTGAAACAAACCATCTTCTGATGCAATCCAAATGATCTTATTATGTTTTCGAATATGATAAGGCCGATGGATATCACACCCAAATTCTTCTGATTTGGTATATTTACTTGTTTTGAAATTATAAAAAAACAGACCTTCATCCTTAGTTCCAAGCATTAACCACTCATCATTTACACGTTGAATGCTTGTAATTGATCGCGCACCATCAACATTACTAGAGAATGGAAGGATAGGTAGATTATAGAATTTATAGGTGGTAAGGTCCAAATAGCTCACTTCACCATAATACGTTCCAACCCACAATATGTCATCAATACTATCGTAAGATAAACCATGGATTCGATCATCGGGTAAGGAAAGCGTGTCAGCTTCTGACGCATTGAAAAAGTCAAAATACTGCCCATCGTAACGATACAAACCTTCAGTTGTACCCATCCAAATAAAACCTGTTGAGTCTTGAACAATCTGGGTTACATCTGGATCCAAAACTCCATACTCTTCGCCAAAGGTTTCAAATTCGAAACGTTTACTTTGAGCACTGGACTTCCATCCAATTAATAATAAAATACTAAGACAAATTGCGTATAATTTTACCACTCGCTATCAAATTAAGAAGAACATATAGGTTTGAATATAACAAATCCTCAATTATTAGTTAACGGCCTTTAAACGTAAATGGTTACAGCAATTGATCAAGAATAGATTAATGTAGGTAAATAAGACAAAAAAAGATGTAAACGCTACTAAAGACCCAAAAACTGCATCGCAATTCCTGAGAAGAAAATAACCATTCCTGCTATGGGATGACTGAAGGGCTCGATCTTTTTTAAATTCACAAAACTAAGTCCATAGTATGATGCTACAACAGCCGATGTCATGGTTGTTAAAGTAACAATTCCAAAAACAGAAGTAACCATTATTAATGCTGAGGCACTTTCAATAACTGCGGGATACATTAAAACCGGAATTAGCGGTTCGCACGGCCCTAAAGCAAAAATAATGAATAACACCCAAGGCGTGATATTACCAGATTTTTCAATTTTAGTATGCGAGTGTTTACCATTCCTTGAATGCCACCAGTGGCGCAAGCCCCAAAGTGCGTATATTAAACCAAAAGCGATGAACGCCCATGCCGCCAGGTTGCCTCTAAAGGATTCTATGAACTCCAATTTAGCCACCTGAACTTCCAGCATTATACCGAAGATACCGAGAACAACAGAGCTAAGAATATGACCAACTCCACAAAGTAATGTTAACCAAATTACTTTTGGTAAAGACCACTTTCTCGCCTTACCAATCATGATGAACGGCAGGTAATGATCGGGGCCAAATAGGGTGTGAAAAAAACCTATTGATGCAGCAGTTATAAGTAGTATTTGCAACTCCTGAGACATACTTTTTTCTTTAAAAATACAGAATTATTGTAATTCAGAAAGAAAATTGCGGCTATGCTGTCCTTATTTATTTCTAATCTAAATGAGAATAACTCTACTATTTACGACCTCTCTCTGAAATAAAAACGAATTATATCCTGAATCGATTCAGAACTAACATCCTCATAGTTAATTGATTCTTTCGGATAAAAAGCAAAATCAGAGATATCATCCTGCACATGCATATTATCAAAACTCTTCGCCTCACAAACGAATGCCAAATCGCATGTGTATACCGAATAGCCAGAAAAAACATATTCATTGGGAAAAGAAACCAAATAAGATGTTTTCACCACATCCAAATTAAGCTCTTCTTTAATTTCTCGACAAACAGCCTCTTCGGCAGTTTCCATCGGATCAACAAAACCGCCTGGTAAATCAAGCATACCTTTGCAAGGATCAAAGGCTCGGGTTGTCAATAACACTTCACCCCTTTCGTTGACGATTACAGCAGCAACCGCGGCGGCCGAATTAATAAAAAAATGAAACCCACACTTAGCACACTTAAAAGATCGAGATCCATCGTAATTAAAAGCTTTATCGCCACATTTAGGGCAAAAATTTAAAACGTTTTTTGGGTGCGATGCTGTCATATTAAAATCCGTTTAAATCCATTGTTACAGTAGGGATCAATAACAAGAATCCAATTATTATCATAGTGATGATTAATGGCGTTATCCATTTAACCCATTTAGTATAGGGTACTTTTGCAACACCAAGCACACCAATCAATACTGGTGAAGTAGGTGTAATCATATTAGTGAAGCCATCCCCAAACTGAAAAGCCATTACCGTTGCCTGACGTGATAATCCTATCAAATCGCTAAACGGAGCCATTATTGGCATGGTTAAAGCGGCCTTGGCCGATCCACTCGGAATAAATATATTAATCAATGTTTGAATACCATACATAATAGCAACAGAAGCAATATTCCCCAAATCACTCATTGATTGCGCCATGCTGTGTAAAATGGTATGCACAATCTTACCATCCTCTAAAATAACAATGATACCTCCAGCTAGTCCTACAACCAAAGCCGCTGACATTATATCCTTAGCGCCTTCCAAAAATAACTTGGTTATTTTATCAGCATCGCGTCCCATGGCAGCACCCGATAAAATACCCATGGCTAAAAACAAAGCCGCTATTTCGGTGATGTACCACTCATAGCCCATTACGCCTATAATCAAAAACAGGATGGTGAAGCCCAATAAGTTCAAAATGAAGAAATGTACTTTTTTGCGAAGTGATAAAAAGCCAGCTATAGCAAAAAAGCCAGCCATTATAGGCATAACTGGCCAGGTTACACCTTCGCCTCCACCCATCTTCAAAGTTGTCATTGGATGTTTAAGTGCAAATAAAACCAATACAACAATTGTTGCAGCATAAACCCACCAGGCAGAACGTGGTGTTGGACTATCAATCCCTTCTATTTTACCTGCAGCTCTCTTACGCCAATATTCATCTTCTTCATATACGGCTGATGATTTTGGATTTTTCTTCACTTTTCGGGCATACCATAATATATATGCAAAGCCGATAATATTAATCACAAACCAGCAGACCAGTCGATATTCAAATCCAGAAAAAAGTGGTAAACCAGCTAAGCCTTGCGCAATTCCAATGGTAAACGGATTGAGCACTGCTCCTGCAAATCCTAATCCCGCAGCAACAAACACAATGGCCACACCCGTAATACTATCGTAGCCCATCGAAATGGCTAATGGAATTAGTACGACCATAAATGCGATGGTTTCCTCACTCATGCCAAACACGGCACCAAATATCGAAAACATAAGCATGATGAGTATTAAAATCAGATTATTGGCACCAATGGCTCTTATGGCCTTATAGCGATCCAATTTTTTAACAAAATCGAGAAAAGATAATATACCAACATCAATGGCCTTGGAATCGTTCATGATCCAAAAGGCACCACCAATCATTAAAATAAACACTATGATTCCTGCACCCTTTTCAAAACCATTAACCATGGCAGCAAAAACTTCCCATGTTTGGGGCTGACTCGGAACTTCCTGAAAAACCATTACACTTTGTTCTACACCATCAACCACTTTGGTTTCTTGCACATACTCGCCTCCTGGCACAAACCAGGTTGCAACAGCAGCAAGAACAATAAGAGAAAAAACGATAACGTATGTATGAGGAACTTTTTTAAACATCTTTCTAAGGTATCTGCGCCTTAATTATTACATCAAGACTTATTAATTAAGCCTTGCAAAAATAGTTTTAAAATTGAATTATTGAGAAAGAACTGACATCTTAAACAACAGGAATATATAAAAACTGACTTTCAACACTTTCAAATTCAATTGACCAAAATCATGAGCAACTGGATTTTAAAAGCATTACTTTTATTTCGTCGTAAAAATAAAAACACCATTTCATGAACGCACTAGTAATCAAAAATATAAAAAGCCTGATTCAAACCGAAGAAAGCTCTTCATCGTTTGTTGCGGGTAAAGACATGTCGAAGTTGAACACTATTGACAATGCTTATTTAATCGTTGAGGATGGATTGATAAAGCATTTTGGTTTAATGTCTGATTTCAACGAAGCAAGTACTCCAAATAATTGCCAGACCATTGATGCATCGGGCAAACTAGTTCTTCCGGCATGGTGCGATTCTCATACACACTTGGTCTATCCCAAAAGCAGAGACGTTGAATACGTTGATAAAATCAAAGGCCTGAGCTACGAAGAGATTGCTGCGCGTGGCGGAGGTATTTTGAATTCAGCTAAGCTGATGCAAACAGCCAGTGAAGATCAACTGTTTGAAGATGCCATGCAACGCCTTAATGAAATTATTAAATGGGGAACTGGTGCAGTGGAAATTAAAAGTGGATATGGCTTAACGCTCGAAAGCGAATTAAAAATGCTTCGAGTTATTAAACGTTTAAAAGAAGCTAGCCCTCTGACTATCAAATCAACATTCTTGGGTGCACACTCAATTCCGATGGAATACAGAGGTAAGCAAAGCGAGTATGTTGACATGGTAATCAATGAAATGATACCGGCTGTGGCTAAAGAAAAATTGGCCGATTATGTTGATGTATTCTGTGATGTAGGTTTCTTCACTGTTGAAGATACTGACCGCATACTTGAAGCGGCTGCTAAATATGGAATGACACCTAAAATTCATGCCAACGAATTAGATTATTCAGGCGGTATTCAAGTTGGTGTAAAATACAAAGCACTATCTGTCGATCATCTTGAATTTACTGGAAAAGAAGAAATATCTGCTTTGAAAAATTCGGGAACCATGCCAACCATTCTTCCTGGTGCTGCCTTCTTTTTGAACATGGTCTATGCGCCAGCTCGCGAAATGATGGATGCCGGCCTTCCAGTTGCTTTAGCCTCTGACTTTAACCCAGGCTCTTCACCATCGGGCAATATGCAGTTAATTATGGCCATGGGAAGTGTACTTTATCGCATGCTGCCCGAAGAAGTGATTCATGCAGTCACAAAAAATACAGCTTATGCAATGGGAGTTGATAAAGAATTAGGCTCCATATGTGTTGGTAAAAAAGCCAATATTCTTATCACAAAAGAAATACCAGGCATCGAATATTTACCCTATGCCTACGGCGAAAATAAAATAGAAACAACAATATTGAATGGGGTTATTAGCTAATAGCTGTTAGCCTATAGCTTTTTGATCTCCGGACTCAAACACACGGACTTCGGACTTCAAGCTTCGGACTAAAAAATTAAAAAACAGACATAAAACATATATAATCATGCAACAACTAATAGAATGCGTTCCTAATTTCAGCGAGGGATGCGATATGGCAATCATCGAGAAAATCACCGATGAAATCAAAAAAATTGACGGCGTTAAATTAATCGACATTGATCCGGGACAAGCAACAAATCGTACAGTAGTAACTATTGTTGGTACACCTGTCGAAGTTTGCGAAGCAGCATTTCAGGCTGTAAAAAAGGCGCAAGAATTAATTGACATGCGCAACCACAAAGGTGCTCACCCGCGCTTTGGCGCAACTGATGTTTGTCCTTTGGTTCCTGTGGCTAACATTACCATGGAAGAGACTGTGGAATATGCACACAAGTTAGCCAAACGTATTGGTGAAGAACTTGATATTCCTATTTATTGCTACGAGTTTGCAGCTCAGGAAGACAAACGTAAAAACCTGGCGACTTGCCGCGAAGGTGAGTACGAAGCCATTTCGAAACGTATTGGAACAGCTGAGTGGAAACCTGATTTTGGTCCAGCTGAATGGAACGAAAATGTTGCTAAATCTGGTGTAACTGCGGTTGGCGCTCGTAATTTCCTTATTGCCTACAATGTTAACCTAAATACAACTTCAACACGTCGTGCCAATGCTATTGCATTTGATGTGCGTGAGCGTGGTCGTGTAAAACGTGAAGGTAATCCTGTAACAGGTAAAATTGTGAAGGATGAAAATGGCAAACCAGTGAATGTTCCTGGAATGTTGAAATCAGTAAAAGGTATTGGTTGGTTTATTGAAGAATATGGCGTAGCTCAAATCTCTATGAATTTAACTGACATTACAGTTACTTCACTTCACAAAGCATACGAAGCGGTTTACGAACGTGCCAATGCACGTGGCATTCGTGTAACGGGATCGGAAATGGTTGGCGTTGTGCCTTTACAAGCTATGTTAGACGCGGGTAAATATTTCTTACGCAAGCAAGAACGTTCTACAGGTATTCCAGAGCGTGAAATCATTAAGATTGCCATTAAGTCAATGGGCCTAGACGAGCTTTACCCTTTTGATCCTGACAAGAAAATTATCGAATACATTTTAAAGGACGACAAGAAGCAACTAATTGACATGAACCTGACTGAGTTTGCTGATGAAACAGCTTCTGAGTCACCAGCTCCAGGCGGTGGTTCTATCTCAGCTTATGTCGGTTCTTTGGGTGCGTCATTGGCAACAATGGTTGCTAACCTATCAGCTCACAAACGCGGCTGGGACGATCGTTGGGAAGAATTTAGCGACTGGGCTGAAAAAGGTTTGGCCATCGAAAAAGAACTGCTTCGTTTAGTTGATGAAGATACCAATGCCTTTAATAAAATAATGGATGCATTTGGTTTACCTAAGAGTAACGACGCCGAAAAAGCAGCTCGCAAGCAAGCCATTGAAGATGCGACTGTATATGCCATCAACATTCCATATCGAGTGATGGAACAATCATTTGCTGCCTTTGAGGTAATCAGAGCGATGGCAGAGGTTGGTAATCCTAATTCAGTATCTGATGCGGGTGTAGGTGCACTTTGTGCGCGCAGTGCTGTAATGGGCGCCTACTTGAATGTTAAGATTAATGCAGCCGACTTGGAAGACAAGGCCTTTGTTGCAAAAGTTTTAGCTGATGGTAAAGCATTAGAAGATAAAGCGATTAAAGAAGAAGCTGAAATTTTGAAGATTGTGAATGAGAAAATAGGATAATACCTATCTATGTACACATACAATCCTTGAGCCTGAACTTTCATAGTTTGGGCTCTTTTGGGTTTAAGCTAATAGCCGATAGCTTATAGCTTTTCTACTCTTTCTTGCCAGACCTTCGAACAAGAAACTACTCTATTCAATCTTCGGATCAGTTCGGACTTCTTACTCCGGACTTCAGACTTCTTTCTACATACTTTCTATATTTCTCCCACCCTTCGACAGGCTCAGGGTTCAGACGACCATGGACTGCGAACTTATCCGAACTTCGGACTTTTAATTACCTTTAAAACAAAAACACATGCGCGTACTCATCTTTTACACAAAATCATTTGCTTATACTCCAGCAATACAAAATCTTGAAGATGCTCCTGATCCTGGTGAGGCTAAAACTTTTGAAGATTGCCTATTAGCTTGCATACAAATAGAAGCCAGCGATGAAGAAAAGGATGTACGAAGTAGAGAAAAAAAACTGGTGAATCACTTAAAGTGGGCATTGCGTAAAAATAAAGCACAATCCATTGTACTGCATTCCTTCGCCCATCTTGGTGAATCAAAAGCCACTGTTGATTTCACAAAAGAGGTATTTGATGCTACTCAAAAACGATTAGAGAATGCGGCTATAGAAGTTGCGCAAACACCCTTTGGCTATTTTTTGGATTTGAAAATTGATGCACCAGGCTTTTCATTGGCAAGAATTTGGGCGGAATTATAAATAAGCTTAATGATAAATTATTATCTTCAACAAGAAATTGAGTAGAATCAACGATAATAAATAATCTATCATGAAAAAATACCTACCCCTCATCATACTAATGTTTGTATGTCTTACCAAAATCAATTCTCAGAATAAAGTCATTATTAATAAAAATTCTACATCAATTATAAAACCCATCTTCCAATATGAAAAACCAACTAGTTTGACACAAAAAATTGGGTATTCCGCATCATCAAACAACTTTGCTGATAGCAAGTATGATTTAAGTCTTCTGTTATCGAAGAAAAATACATTTACGCAACAGGATACGTCAGGTGCAAATACAATATTAAACTCACGCAATAAAATGCCATGCTTTAATCCTAAAGGTTCTTTCCCAATGGTTGTAAGTGAACCTGATTCTACCTGTGATTATTCATTGTTAATTAAAAGAATAAAATAAACACCGTAGGATTAATCTAGTCATAAATATAGTCAATCACTGATTACAAAAGTTGATTTCCAACTCAATGATTACAAGAAGAAAGTTTATAAAAAAAGGAATACTCGGCCTTTTGGGATTGTTCCTTTTAGATTCTCTTTGGTTCGAAAAAAGCTTTGTCAAATGGAAAGAAATAGATTTACGCAATCAATCCCAAACACCAATTAAACTTATACAATTAAGCGATTTACATTTTAAAGGCATTAACAGAAAACTTAAAAAGATTGCTGAGAAAATAAACAGCTTAAATCCAGATCTCGTTGTATTCACAGGTGACTCAATAGACTCTGATAAATACCTGAGAAACTTTGATTTGTTTTTAAAATTAATCGATCCACAAATTAGAAAATTTGCTATCACAGGCAATTGGGAATACTGGGGTAATGTTAGCATTGAGCAACTGAGAAATGTATATGCAGCTAATAATTGTGAACTATTAATAAATGAAAACAGGCAAATCAATGTAAATGATAGAGATATATCAATTATAGGCATTGATGACTATATTGGAGGCTCAGCAAATTTCATTAAAGCTTACAAAAACATAAAAGTTGGAGATAAAACAATAGTATTATCTCATTGCCCAGCATACGCAGACATTATTAAAAACACTGAACACAATATAAGCATTGATCTAATCCTGTCTGGCCATACTCATGGCGGTCAAATAAATTTATTTGGTTTTATTCCGTTCATACCCCAAGGTAGTGGCGAATATATTAGCGGATTGTACGACAAAACAACATTTAAGCTTTATGTTTCAAAAGGAGTTGGCACAAGTATATTACCAATTCGTTTTGGGGCACGATCAGAAATTACAATGTTCAACTTGTAACTTTTATATCAATAGTATTGTAGTGGAAGTTTTTTATACCTTTTGAACTATGAATCTGGCCTTGGTATAATGCCGATGATACAATGAATGGCCTTAGCAAATGAAATGCAGATAAGGCCAGCTTCATTGTGCTATCGGTATTACTTTCAAACATCAATCAGGCCTCTAACTCAACAAAAGTTTAAAAGAATTAACGCCGCCATTTTCAAATCCCATTTTCCGCAAATAAGCTATATGCGATGTATTGCTGGTTTCACACACCAAATGGTTAATATCTTTGCGCACATATTGCTCCTTATATGCCGTTAATAAAAAGCGTCCTGTTTTGTAATCGCGGTATTGCGGTGTAACATAATCCAATAATACTTCGGCTGAACCATCTACCCCATTATTAACAATAAAAACACCAGCAATCCGTGCATCGCGTAAAGCCAATAATATTTGGGTATCCTCACTAAATACAGTTTGAAATTCAGGAAAGAACCGCTTGATATCACTTTTATGATATTCTAAAAATTTTCTTAAAAACTCATCAGTGGAATTAGCTTTCACCACATCGAACAGTTCATTTTTAAAGAGTAAGAATCGCAAGTAGTAAATATTGAAAAACACAATCATCATATTCATGATACCAACTGGCAAAGCACCAATATAAAAACCATAAAATGAGAAAGCTGCCGACCCAAACAAGTTAAAAATACGGAGCTTAACCAAAGATGATAAGCTCAATGAAATTAGTACAATAGTAGATGCTAAATAGCCAATCCATTCTATTAAAGGCAGATTAAGCCAAACGATTTCATTCATAGTAGTAGGTTTAATGAATTACAAATAAACAAAAAAACATCAAACCGACCAATTGGTCTAGTTGTTTTTAATATAAAAATTCACCAAATAAATAGATCAACCCAATTTGCACCTACATCTGCACATTAAACTTCTCTGGAAATTGCGATGGTATTTGTCCCAAATCTTCATCAAGCATTTGCCTTAAATCTCTTTCAATTCCACGAGCAATTGTTGAAATAGGAACATCATTAGCCGTTCCTTCAAAAGGATTCTCTCCCACCGTCCCAATACGCATCATGGTATGAAAAACCCAAGAAACAACACCACAAAATGGTACAGCCAACCAAACAAAATATTCTGCTATTAGTGGAAAATTGGTGTAGATAGTACCTGAAATATTAGAAAACTCTGAAACTAAGCCTAGTGGCAACAAAGCTAGAAATGTCCAAACGAAAGAATGCGACAAGGTGGCATACTGACGAGGATAAGGAAAATTCTTGATTCGTTCCGATTTCCCTTGCAAATCAAACATCTCCTTCAGCAATCCTTCCAATTCTAAAAATGAAAATTCCCAAAGTACTTCCCTCTCCTTTAATTCTTTCAAATGCTTGGATTGCATATTTAATAAAGCCACAGCCTTATTATCCTTACTCAGTACATATTCTCTTTCATTTTCATCTAAGTATAATAACAAGTCATCCTCCAAAGAGGTTACTCGTTCAGGAATATGCGCTAATTTTGACCATTCGCGGTTAGTTCTGTGCTTCTCAAAAACCTCCCAGTTTTTCGCTGACGCATAGCATGACGCAATGCTGTTAACCAAGCGATGTGCCGATAAATAATCCTTTTAATATGAGCACTCATTTCCTCCTCACTCATTGGATCATTCGTGTATTCATTACTTATTGTCGCCGTCACCATCATTCCCCAACTTCGCGATGTATTAACCATTCCTCCCCATATCTTTCGTGCTTCCCATATCCGACCATAGGCAGCACTATTCTGAAAACCAATAATAAAGGCAACCGCTGTACCAATAAGTGCAATTGGTGTCCATGGCACATCCAGAAAGACAAACCCCAGAATATCGTATAAAAAAGTAATAATTAAGGCATACAATAGAAACAAGGCAGTTTCCCGTCTTGTCCAGCGTACCATATCTTTTGTGGAATATCTAATTTTTGTAATCATAAAACTACGGATTTGTATCAACTTGAATATTCAACAAACAGAAGGCAACTAAGTTGACCTCAAACAAAAAAAGCCTCAGATCAATTCAGACCTGAGGCTTTCCTCCTAAATATTAATTAGACTATTTTTTCATTTCAATTATAATCACACCATCCTTGGCTTTTTCACCATACAAATCGGTAGCCGTTTTATCCTTAAGCACTGTAAGCGATTTGATATCATCGCTATCTATATCCTTAAACCTTTCTCCATCAATCTCTTCTCCATCTATAATATAAAGCGGCTGTTTACCATTTGTATTGCCTTTGATACGAACACCTACAGCAGGGGAATGTAACGTCACAGATTCTCCTGAAAGTTTCATATCTTCATTTGTAACTGAACCTTCTTTAGTATTAATCTCAATCACCCCATTTTCATTATCAACACCATATTTATCAAGGGCTGCTTGCCCCTTAACAACATGGATCGATTCAATATCCTCTGCTTCAACTTCATTACCTTCCTTAAGCTCCCCATCAACTATAAATACAGGAGCACTTTCATCATCGGCTGTGAATTTTAATGAATTCATTTGAAAGTTCTCAGTGGCACGAATCGTAAAGTCATCGAAGGATGATGCTTCTTCAGCATTCGCCTTCGTTGTAATCTCAACCACACCATTTTTGGCATCATCACCATATTTATCAATCGCTTCACTACCTTTGATAACATTAACCGATTCAATATCCTCGGCATTTAATTGAGAACCACTATGCTTTGTACCATCAACAATATACAATGGATCTCTTTCATTATCAGTAGATATAGTTAGTGAATTAATTTCAACCTGATTTGTTGATGGTGATTTTTGATTACCAATATTTTCTTTAGTAGATATCTCAACCACACCATTTTCAGCATCCTCACCATACTTATCAATGGCTTCTTGCCCCTTAACTACATTTACCGATTCAATATCATCAGGATTTATATCAACCTCTTTCTGAAGTTTGCCATCAACAAAAAATAAAGGTTCTTTTTCCCCATCTACATTATTAATAACTACGGTTCCTGACCCAACTCCTTCCACCGAAACGCTTCTTGTTTTCAGCACATCACCCTTAAGGGGCATTACATCAGTTAATCCTTTTTCTATAGCATATTCTTTGGTAATAATCTCAATAGCACCATCTTTGGCCGCTTCACCATACTTATCAATAGCAGATTGCCCTTTAATTACATTCATACTATGTATATTATCCGGCTTCAGGTCATCCATTACCCCATCATATATTTTTTCGTTTACAACATATAGAGGTTTTCCCGTAAATTTAGCACTAGAGTTCTTAATAACTGTTTCATAAAACTCGTTAGTTATTACACTAAAGCTCCCATTACTTGAATCTGCTATTCGACCTTTTAAATCATTACCAATTGGTCCAAAACCAATAGCTTTTACTTCATCAGCACTAAGTTTCTCTATTACACTCCAGGACACTTCCTTATTATTAAGTGTAAACGCTGGTCTATCTCTATCGGCGCCATCTAATGTAAAACCTGATTCTGTAAGTAATAAAGTAAATTCCTGACCATTGGAATTGGTTACAGTTACATCACGACCAACCATAGAAGGAGTTTTCTTTTTTTGCAACTCAAACTTCACATTAAATTCCAGCGTTTTACCAAGTAAATCAACATTGGTAACCTTAGGTAACTTGGCTAATACTTTCTCTACTTCAGCATCTAGGAGTTGATTCGATTCCATTGAAAGCTCCGAGCTTCCTCCCGATGACTCATAAGCCACCACTAATACCTCATCAATTCTAACAACATCGCCTTCTTTGGCAGCTCCAATTTGTGGCTGACCAACCTTACCCTTTTTATTTACTGCAACATTAGCAACTACATTTCCTTCAACGCTATTCTGACGAGCTTCGATAGGGTACTTAATATTACGGGCAAAAAACTTTCGCAGATCTTCGGTCGTTTTAATTTCCTTAACATCTTCCTTCACAAGCTTTATTGCTTCAGTCTTTTCTGGATTAGTAAAGGCTAATAAAGCTACTAGCATAACAGCAGCTATACCAACGCTTTTTAGGTGAATAAGAAAACTATTATTTTTTGAATTATTCATCATGATTATTCGTTTTTTGATTAGACTTTGGCTAAAGTTGTTGACCAACTTTAATCCTTTGCTGCCGGGCAAAAAGTTCATTAATGAATATTGATAATGCTTTGGTTCGGAAGTTACTTGCATGACCGCTTTGTCAACACAGAATTCATGGTTTTGAGCAATCAATTGCCTCAACCACCATGCAAATGGATTCCACCATTGTAATATCAATACTATTTCTGCCAGCGAAATGTCAACAGAATGCCACTGTTTGCAGTGGGCTTTTTCATGTTCAAGAATGTGATTACATTCAGGCTTATTTTCCAAAGCCTTAGGCACAAAAATTGATCGATAAAAAGAGAATGGGTTAATGTCTTTATCCCATAACCAGTTTACTTTTAATCCTTCATAAGATGTTTGTGATGATTTACGTCTTAAACTATAAATTATCGAATAGCCCCATAACATACGTACCAGAAAAAACAAAGTCAACAAAAGATAGAAACCCAATGCTAACATAGCCCAATCAATAGGTTCAGAGACTGGCACAACGGCAGTTGTTTGTTCAACACCCTCCAGAATCACAGCCGTAATTTCTACAGCCTCTTTAGGTGGATGCAACAGATTCTTCAACCAAACAGGCATAGCAAATAAGGGCATTATCCATGGTACAAGCAATGCACTTAACAACCATATTCTATTGCGTTTAAATAAACTATCGCGTGATAGGAAAATAACATAGACCAAAACCATTAGTCCAATTATTATTCCAGTCTTAATTTGCCATTCGATAAAATAAGTCATCACTTCTTATTTTCTTGTTCTATTAATTCAATCATTTCTTTTAAATCTTCCACATTAAGCTTCTCTTCCTTTACGAAAAAAGAAACCACATTTTTATAAGAAGAACCGAAATAATCAGAAACTACATTCTTAATAGAAAGCTTACGATATTCTTCCTTGCATATAGCAGGGTAATATTCGTGTGAATTACCGTAAGAATTATGCGCAACAAATCCTTTTTCTTCCAACCCTCTTATTATAGTACTAAATGTATTATAATGCGGCTTGGGATCGGGATGCTTCACCAAAAGATCTTTCACAAAACCCTTTTCGGCTTCCCAAAGAATTTTCATTACATCTTCCTCTCGTTTAGTTAATCGTATTGCTGCCATCTTGCTATAATTTATCGTACCATGAATTCTGTTGACGAAACAAATATAACTATTCATTTCGTTTTATCAACTAAATTTTTCGTTTTTAAACTAATTTTTTAGTTAGCAAACTAAATTACTAGTTTGCATTTCACTAAGCGCTCTATACAAGCCAGCTTTGAGAAGCTTTAACTCAATAAAAAACTACTTAAAGTTAAGATGCAATAGTTGCAATTGTTGCTGACTTAATTCGTTGGCATCATTAAGCAAATTTGTCATCCATGTCATTTTAGCTGCATTTTCCAGTACCTCTACCCGATCAAAAGCTTTTAATAAACTTTCACCAATAGCCAATACACCATGATTTGCCATTAGTATTACATCGCCCTTTAACGCCGCTGTAGAAACTGAATTTGCCAATTCAGGTGAACCAGGAAGTTCATATGCTGCTTTTATGGGTTCACCAATAATAGTGTAGGCTTCGGCCAATAGCTTAGCATTTACCTCACGGTTCATAACAGCAAAGGCACTACTCATTACGGGATGCGCGTGTACTATAGCATTCACATCTGGCCTACTTTTATAAATACTCAAATGCATATCCGTTTCCATGCTTATTTTCACACCTTCATCCACACAAGTGCCATCCATATTAACTATTGCAATCTGTGCTGCTTTTATCTTGCCCTTATCCGTTTCCGATGCAGTTATGGCAATTCTGTTTTTATCAATACGCTTACTTATATTACCTCCCAAAGAAGTGGTTAAACCCTTTTTATACAATCGTCGCATCCACTGCGCCACTTCTTTCTTTATACTAACATCGCTTTCCTTTTGCATCTCGTCATTTTTGTTTACCTAAAAAATAAGGCTTTTCACACGATTAATTCGGCAATTGAGAAATTATTTAACAATCACCCTTTACAATATTAGAGTGAATTTATTAAAAACTCTATTTTTGTCAACCATGAAGTTGAAGATTATTCTCATATATATATTTACTAGCATATTGCTTTTTCCTGGCATTCTAAAAAGCCAGGCTTCAGAAGACAAAGTAGAAAAAGCTAAACCCAAGAGTGGTGAAGGATTACATGCCTTTATGATACGCCATAAATTATCACCCAAGGAAGATTTACAAGTATTTATTGATGCCAACAAAGGAAAGTTTGGTAAAAACAATAGTCTGCTTGCACATCACAGCTATAATATTCCGTCGAAAACAATTGAACTTTACGAACCTCTTTTTGGTAAAGAACGTGAGAAATTCCCTTTGGAATCGAAAGAATTAAAAGGATCGGCCTTTTACCTGGTGTGTGGACATGGAGGACCGGATCCCGGAGCAATTGGCGTTTACGGCAATCATGAATTGCACGAAGATGAGTATGCCTATGACATTACCTTGCGCCTGGCTAAGAAACTCATGGAAAATGGTGCCAAAGTACACCTCATCATTAAAGATAAAGATGATGGCATCCGCGATGGACATTATTTGAAATACGATAATCACGAAACGTGCGACGGCGCAAGCATTCCGCTCGATCAACTTAAACGACTAAAACAACGAACCAATAAGGTAAACGAATTTTACAAAAAAGATACAGAACCCTATAGGCGTTGTTTAGTATTACATTTAGACAGTAGAAGTAAACGTAAACAGATAGATGTTTTTTTCTACCATTACAGAAAAAGTAAAAATGGAAAAATATTAGCCAATACGCTACGCGATACTTTCGATGAAAAATACAATAAACATCAACCATCGCGTGGATTTGAGGGAACAGTGAGTTCGCGAAACCTATACATACTTCGCAATACAACACCTGTATCAGCCTTTGCTGAATTGGGTAATATTCAAAACTATCGCGATCAACAACGCTTTATAAAAGCAGACAATCGTCAGGCTTTGGCTAATTGGCTATACGATGGTTTGAAAAAAGACTTTAACAAATTTAATAAGTAACTTAGCACATAAAACAATACATAAGTATGAAACCAACACTCTTAATACTAGCAGCAGGAATGGGAAGCCGTTATGGAGGCCTCAAACAAATGGACGAACTAGGTCCGCATGGCGAAACCATTATCGACTATTCTGTATACGATGCCATTCAATCAGGATTCGACAAAGTCGTATTCGTTATTCGTGAATCGTTTGCAGACTTATTCAAAGAGCGCTTTGAACCTCGCTTTGCTGGCAAAATAAAAACAGAGTACGTTTATCAAGAATTGGATGATCTACCAGTCGGATTTAGTGTACCCGAAGGACGTGAAAAACCTTGGGGAACAGGGCATGCCATACTAATGGCAAAAAAGGTAATTAACGAACCATTCGCCATTATAAATGCCGATGACTTCTATGGTCGTGAGGCTTACAAACAAGTTTTTGATTTCGTTGCAGAAAGCACTGATGACAACGAATATGCAATGGTAGGCTATTCATTAAACAATACTTTATCTGAACATGGTACAGTATCACGAGGTGTTTGCGAAACAAATGCGAACGATCAGTTGGTGAATATTGTGGAGCGCACAAAAATAGGCTACGAAGAAGAGAAGATCTTTTTCTACGAAGAAGACAGCAAAACTGAACTAACAGGGAAAGAAGCTGTTTCGATGAATTTTTGGGCATTTAAAGCCAATTACTTCGAAAGACTTGAAGACGCCTTTAAGCTATTCCTTGAGGAAAAAGGACAGGAAATGAAATCGGAATTCTATTTTAATGCGGTTGTTGATCAACTCATTAAAAAAGGAGAAGTATCGACAAAGGTTATCAGAACCGATTCAAAATGGTTTGGCGTAACATACAAAGAAGACAAACCATTAGTTCAGGATAAAATCGATCATTTAATTCAGAACGATATTTATCCAGAGAAACTTTGGTAGTATTCGGCATGAAAGAATAGAGGCGATTATCACAGAGGTAATCGCCTTTTTTTATTTATCATTTAGTAATATTTAGAATCCAGAATGCTTTAGAAAAACTCGATGCTACCATTCGCTTCTTAAATAATTCTCATTACAAAGATGCTATCCATAAACATTTATTCTGCATCTACATTTGTTTTAATAATTTACAAAGAATATCTTTAAAGTAGCTATTTGCATTCCCGGAACATTAAAAACGACACAAAAGGTGGTCTTTCACCCTTCTCTGTCTAATGTTGAACATCTAAACTCTTACTAATGAAAGCTACAATTAATCGAAGAGATTTTTTAAAAGCAGGTGCTGTAACCGCGGTTGGCACAGCACTCCTGCCCCATTTTTTGTCGAGCTGTACAAGCGGCCCGGCAGCAACAGGAGGAAACATGACATTACACAACTATCTTGAACACTTCGGGGTAACCGAACAAATAATCAAACAAATCATAAGCGAAGGCCTTTCAAAAGGTGGCGATTATTGCGACGTCTTTTTCCAGCACATGATTGGGAACTACATAGGCCTTGAAGATAAATCTGTTAACAGAGCCTATTCCGACGTTAGTTTCGGTGTTGGTATTCGCGTACTAAAAGGCGATCAAACAGGCTACTCTTTTAGTGAAGAAATAAGTATGGATGCAATGAAATCTGCAGCACGTACAGCAGCTAACATTGCAAACAGTCCGGCTACAGTTGAGCCTATCGCCTTTGAATCGCCAAAACTGCCAAGTTATTATGCGATAAAAACTCCTTGGGAAGAAATTTCAATCAATGAAAAAATACCGTATCTACAGCAAATTAATGAGAAAGTATTTGCCTTAGATAATCGTATTATAAAATCAAATGTTTGGTTTACCGACGAAACGTCCTACGTGCTATTTGCTAACTCCGAAGGAAGAATCACCTTCGACTATCAACCAATGGGTCAGATTTCGGTGAGTTGTACAGCGGAACAGAATGGTAAAAAAGAACAAAACTATTTTGATTTTTCAGGACGAAGGGGAATTGAGTTCTTCACACCCGAAACCATCAACACGCTAGCTAGCGAAGCTGTTAAACGTACCGTATCACTATTTGAGGCTGTTAAACCTAAGGCAGGTGAATTACCTGTTGTATTAGCTGCTGGTAGTTCCGGCATACTATTACACGAAGCCATTGGTCACGGCATGGAAGCTGACTTCAACCGCAAAGAAGTATCCATATTCAGTGACAAAATGGGTAAGAAAGTAGCTAAAGATTTTGTGACCATTGTGGATGATGGAACCAACCAAAACATCAGGGGTTCAATCAATGTGGATGATGAAGGTAACGAATCAGAAAAAACATATCTGGTTGCCAATGGCACCATGAACTCGTACCTACACGATAGAATCAGTGCCAAGCACTATGGTGTGAAACCGACTGGTAGTGGTCGTCGCGAATCATTCCGTCATATGCCAATGCCACGTATGCGTAACACGTATATGGAAAATGGTCCGCATAAAAAAGATGAAATTATTGAAACGGTTAAATATGGCGTATATGCCGAATCGTTCTCAAATGGTCAGGTTATGATTGGTGCCGGCGACTTTACTTTCTATGTAAAATCGGGCTACTTAATTGAAGATGGAAAATTGACTCAACCTATTAAAGATGTTAATATCATAGGTAATGGACCTAAGGTGCTTGCCGATATTGAGATGGTGGCCGACGATCTTAAAATGGCAGAAGGAGGTTGGACATGTGGTAAAAATGGTCAAGGTGTTCCTGTTTCGCAAGGACTACCAACTGTTAAAGTTTCTAAAATCACCGTAGGTGGTGTAAATGCTTAAACCTGTCTAACCCAAAAACAAACAAAAATGACTACTAAAGAACGTAAAGATTTGGCCGTATGGGCCGTTGAATATGCCAAAAAGAAAGGTGCATCTGAAGTAGCTGCATCCATCAATAATTCACGATCGGTTGAAATAGAAGTTCGCGAGCAGAAGATCGAAAAGATAAAAGAATCAACAACCAATGGATTATCATTAAACATCTATCGCGATCATAAATACTCAGGTCATTCAACCAATAACCTGAGCAAAAAAGCATTGGAGAAATTCATTTCTGAAGCAGTTGAAGCAACCAAATATTTATCAGCCGATGAATATCGTAGCTTACCTGATCCGTCTCTTTATCCCGAAAATCTGGAAAAGGATTTGAAGATAGAGGATAAGAGTTATGTGGCTGTGAATCCTGAGAAGAAAGTTCAAATTGCAAAGGACATTGAAAATGTAGCACGAGCGCAGGCGGACAATATTATTTCGGCTACTGGAGGCTATAGCGATGATTTTTCCGAAAGCATCAGAGTGCACAGTAATGGTTTTGTTGGCGAACGCATATCGACCTCATTTTGGGCAGGCGGCGAAGTAACCGTCAAAGATGGCGATGCTCGTCCTGAAGGTTATCATTGGGGCGGCAGTCGCTTCTTCAAACAAATGCCAACAACCGAAGAACTGGGAAAACAAGCAGCTCACCATGCAATTCGTAAAATGGGGCAAACCAAGATAGCTTCGGGCAAATACGATATGCTCATCGAAAACAGAACTGTTGGGCGTCTATTGTATATGTTCATCGGGCCAATGTCAGCTCGGGCATTACAACAAAAAAGCTCTTACCTCGAAGGCATGCAAGGCAAACAAATTGCATCAAGTGCATTAACCATTATTGACGATCCATTTATTCAAGGCGGATTTGCTTCACGCTTGTATGATGGTGAAGGGATTGCTTCAAGAGAGCGCACCATGATAGAAAAAGGAGTACTGAAACAGTACTACATTGATAATTACTATGGCAAAAAGTTAGGGTGGGAACCTAACGGTGGCAGAACATCCAATATTCGTTTTGACCTTGGCCAACGTGGCTACGATGCCATTGTTAAAGACATCAAAAAAGGTATATTGGTAACTTCATTTAATGGTGGCAACTCCAATTCAACCACAGGTGATTTCTCATTTGGAGTCTCAGGCTTTTTAGTTGAAAATGGCATATTGGTTAAACCTGTTAATGAAATGAATATTTCAGGAAACGCTAATCAATTCTGGCAAAAACTAGCCGAATTAGGAAATGATCCTTATCTGTATTCTAGCATACTAAGCCCAACAATGTTATTTAACGACATTGATTTTAGTGGCTTGTAAGACTCATTATGAACAAGGGAAGGTCTCATATGATCTTCCCTTATTAATTTAGGCCACATGATCTACAAAGCTGAATGCTATAAAATTATTGGCTGTTGTATGGAAGTACACAATGAACTTGGATTTGGATTGCTTGAAGCCATCTATCAAGAAGCTTTAGCAGTTGAACTTTCATTACGAAATATTCCATTTAAGAAGGAAGCTCCGTTAACCTGTCATTACAAAAACCAAGAGTTGATGAAGAAGTACTTTGCTGATTTTATTTGTTACAACAAAATAATCCTTGAAATAAAAGCTGTTAGTGAATTGGATGATTCTCATTTCTCACAAATCCTAAATTATTTAAATATAACAAACTCAAAACTCGGCTTACTTATCAATTTCGGAAGTGACACTTTGGAATACAGAAGGGTAATTGTTTAATATTTTACATCATCAACTAATTCCTTCACACCAATTAACACCAATATTCACGAATAGCTTCTCACAAAGCTCTTTCTTACTTATTATTATTGCTCAACCATAATCAAAAAATGAAGCGTGAGCTTTATTTCATTTGTGATAATTCGTGTCCATTCGTGGGCGAAATAAATTATTCTTTAAATTATACCCTTAGAGAATTATATAACACACACTATTCCCATACTATAAGTTATTTAAACATCACCAAGTCAAAACTTGGATTACTTATAAACTTCGGAAGTGATTCACTTGGATACAGAAGGGTAATTGTTTAATATTTTACATCATCAACTAATTCCTTCACACCAATTCACACCAATATTCACGAATAGCTTCTCACAAAGCTCTTTCTTATTATTATCGCTCAACCATAATCAAAATATGAAGCGTGAGCTTTATTTCATTTGTGATAATTCGTGTCCATTCGTGGGCGAAACAAAAAATCCCTGAAATAAAAGCTGTTAGTGAATTGCATGATTCTCATTTCTCCCCACTAATTAACACTAATGTGCACGAATAAAATTCGAGTTTATTTGTGCTAATTCGTGGGCAAAAATTACAATGCCATTCTTGATGTATAAGTGAGCTGTTTACAGGAAAACAGGCTTATACTTATCTCTGTAACCAATTCATGCAATTATACCATCCAAGAATTCACGCCAATTAACACAAATCCTAAAAAAACAAATAGTGTATTTTATTTGTGATTATTCGTGGGAGAATAATAATTACCTATAATTCAACACATATTCCTAAGGCCTTTTTAAATTCACCCTTAGCAATTAGCTCTTTGGCTAGCTGGTGAATGCTTTTTCTTAACTCGACTTTGGACATCGTCGATTTTAAACCCTCATAATCTATTTCTTCTCTATATTTTATTATCTCATCTAAATTTGGCATTCCCGGCAGGTTGGCCAATAAACCTAGGTCATTACCTGTTAACACCTCACTCGTTCTAAAATAATCAGGCAATTTATCCCATCCCATGGCCACAATAGCTCCTGGCTTCTCAACTTCAAAAACGGCGTCTCCAGAAGCGCGACAATAAAAATCTTTTCCCATTCGAGCCACCCAATCGGCTTTTTGAGGATCGACATTTCCATCACTATCTAATATTGATTCATCAATATGAATTTTAAGCACCTCGCAAACCACAAGATTACCAGCCCCTCCTTCACTCCCCGTTTCAATCACATTTAAAACCTTACATTCAAACTGTGCTGGCGACTCCTTCACCCTCAATGGTTTTACCAAATCACTTCCAACAGATGTAAATCCTGCCTTCTCAAATTCATTTACGCCTTTGGCAAATTCATTGCTTGCGAGACTAACCTGATTAACCATTGAATAGTTAACCATATTTATCACCACTTCTGGCACTTCTTTTACATTATCAAAAGTATGCTTGGTAGTATTATCACGTCCCTTACGAGATGGCGAAAACACAACTATCGGCGGATTTGCACCAAACACATTGAAAAAACTAAATGGAGATAAATTAGGTTGCCCATCTTTATCTACTGTACTTGCAAAGGCAATTGGTCGCGGCGCCACGCAAGATGTCAAATATGAAAACAGCTTTGCAACAGGAAGCTCGGAAGGAATTAATTCTAACATATATTTATTCTTTTGCAGGTAAAATCTGACAAAGGGATTCTCCAAAGCCAATTCGCAAACCATCTTTTTGACAATGTGCTCGCATCACAATTGTGTCATTGTCATTAATAAACTTTCGCTCACTTCCGTCGGATAGGGTAATAGGCTTTGAGCCTCTCCAGGTTAATTCGAGCATCGACCCAAAAGATTTATCCGTCGGACCACTAATGGTGCCCGAAGCATACACATCACCAACATTAATATTACAGCCATTCACTGATTGATGAGCTAATTGCTGGCTAATATTCCAGTACAAGTACTTATGATTCGATTCGCAAATCAGGTTCTCCTCTCCCCCCTTTGGCTGTAGAAATACCTCCAGATTAATATCAAAACTTCTTTTACCAGTCGACTTTAAATAGGGCAAAACCTCAGGTTCCTGCTTAGGCGACTGCGTTCTAAAATAATCAAGTGCATCCAAAGTAACAATCCATGGCGATGTGATCGACCCAAAACTCTTTCCTAAAAAAGGCCCAAGTGGCACATACTCCCAGGCTTGAATATCGCGTGCTGATAAATCATTGAAAATGATCATTCCAAAAATATAATCTTCGGCTTCATCCACCGAGATCGAATCGCCCAGTTGCGTTTGCCCACCTGTGACAAATGCCATTTCCAGTTCAAAATCCATCAATTTAGAAGCTCCAAAACTCGGCAAGTCCTGATCAGCTGGTTTCATTTGGCCCTTTGGTCGATGAATATTCGTTCCACTAACTACTATGGATGAACTTCGACCGTGATAACCCACAGGTAAATGTTTCCAATTTGGCATCAAGGCATTGTCCTTACCTCTGAACATGATACCCACATTGGTGGCATGTTCTATACTTGAATAAAAATCGGTATAATCACCCACTGCCATAGGTAATAAATTAACTACTTCATTCTGATCAAATAATACCTGCTTTTTATGCGCATCATTCTCGCGCAAAAGATCATTTACCTCATCAAAAAGATCAGTCAAAACGGCGCGAACATTGGCCCACGCTCTCTTACCCAAAGCCATAAAGGCATTTAATGTATCTGATTCAAACACATTATTCTTTAGTTCCTTTACGCCGTTAAAATAGCCCAGCTCATACAAAGCTGCTAAATCAATGACTACATCACCAATTCGCGTTGCAGCCACTATTTTACCCGATGCCAACTTTATTATTCCATAGGGTAAATTCTGTATCGGAAAATCACTATTAACCTCAACCTTAAGCCACGACTTCTGATTTATATTCATCTTTTATTATAATTATTTCTTTAAAACATATTAAGCAAAAAATCACATTTGGAAAGCTTGAGACATCATTACATCGAACATCAAAACATCCTAACATCTAACTTCCAAACATCCCAAGGCCCTACAATGTTCCCCTTCTTTCCTGCTCCAACTCAATTGATTCAAATAATGCTTTGAAATTACCCTTCCCAAAAGATGTTGCTCCCTTTCGCTGAATAATCTCGTAAAAAACCGTTGGACGATCTTCAACCGGCTTGGTGAAAATCTGCAACAAATAGCCTTCGTCATCACGATCAACCAAAATATGTAAGTCCATTAAGGTCTTAAGCTCTTCGTCAATAGTACCAACTCGTTTAAGTAAATTTTCATAGTAAACATCAGGAATAGTTAAGAACTCAACACCTCTACTTCGCAACTCTCTAACCGTTTTAACAATATCATCGGTTGCCATAGCCACATGTTGCACGCCAGCACATCCATAAAAATCAAGGTATTCTTCTACTTGAGACTTTCGTTTCCCTTCCGCCGGTTCATTAATCGGAAACTTGATGCGTCCATTGCCGTTTGACATTACCTTACTCATTAAGGCCGAATATTCGGTTGAAATATCCTTATCATCGAATGACATGATTTGTTTAAAACCCATCACTTCCGAATAGAATTTGGCCCATACATTCATTTCATTCCATCCCACATTTCCAACCATATGATCAACATATTTAAGTCCTGTTGTGCCAGGTTGATATTGCGGGTTCCATTCTACAAAACCTGGCAGAAAAACACCATTATACTTGCTTCTATCTACAAAAAGATGCACTGTTTCGCCATAGGTATAGATGCCTGAAATACAAACCTCTCCATTATCATCGGAATAAACTTCCGGTGCGCTCCACGATTTAGCGCCTCGCTTAGTTGTTTCTTCATACGATTTAACCGCATCAGGCACCCAAAGTGCCACAAACTTAACTCCATCACCACGTTGTTTGATATGCTCGGCAATTTCTGAATCGGGTTGCAAGGGAGTAGTTAATACTAAAGTAATTTTTCCCTGACGTAGTACATAAGATGTTTTTTCCTTATCGCCAGTTTCTAAACCTCGGTAAGCCAATGGTTGAAACCCAAATGCTGTTTGATAATAATGGGCAGCTTGCTTCGCATTCCCCACATAAAACTCCACAAAATCAGTTCCATCAATTGGGAGGAAATCAGTTGATTGATTAGTCATATTATAGATTTATTTTAGCCATGATTTGTAATAGTCTCTGTCTTCCAATTTCAGAGCTTGTTCAGTTATCTTCAAAGGTTTAAAAGTATCGACCATAACTGCTAACTCCTGCGTTTCTTTGGCTCCAATACTTTTTTCGACCGTACCCGGATGAGGCCCATGAGGTATACCGGTTGGATGCAAAGTAATCTGACCTTTCTCAACCGATTTACGACTCATAAAATCACCATCTACATAATAAAGCACTTCGTCCGAATCAACATTACTGTGGTTGTACGGAGCAGGAATAGACTCCGGATGATAGTCATACAGTCGCGGTACAAAAGCGCATATTACAAAATTATGAGCCTCAAAACTTTGATGTACCGGAGGTGGCTGATGCACTCTACCAGTGATAGGTTCAAAATTATGAATGGAGAAAATGAAAGGGTAATGATAGCCATCCCAGCCAACTAAATCGAATGGATGCGTGGCCATATGATAAGGATAAACCATATCATCCCGCTTTATCAATACTTTAAAATCACCCTTTTCATCAAACGTTTCTAAATTTGAAGGAGGAACTATGTCGCGTTCACAATACGGCGAGTGCTCCAATAACTGCCCCATGTCATTTACATATCGTTTAGGATAGCGAATAGGTGAAAATGATTCGATAATAAAAAAACGATTATCTTCCTGATCTAATTCCACTTGATAAATTGTACCACGCGGGATAACCACGTGATCACCATACTTAAAAGGAAGTTGACCATAAATCGTTTTCACAACACCACTTCCTTTGTGTATAAAGATGACTTCATCGGCTTGTGAATTTTTAAAGAAATAATCCGTCATACTTTTTCGAGGCGCTGCCAAAGACAAATACACATCGTTATTAACAAGCACTGGCACTCTACTGTCGAGGTAATCATCCTCGGCTTGTACATTAAACCCTTTAAAACTTCGGTGTTGCATATTTTTATCGTTGGCAACTATTGGCGCCACCGAATAAGGCTCTTCAATATGCTTAACCATGGTTGGCGGATAACAATGATATGCCAATGTTGAAACATCAGAAAACCCTTCAGTAGATATCAATTGTTCAGCATATAAATCGCCATTGGGTTTACGAAAAACAGTATGCCTTTTGGGTGGCACTTGTCCGAGTTTAAAATAATGGGGCATTGATTTAGTATTATAGATTTACAATTTCATTTCCGGTATTTCACCTTGTACAATCAAGGTTCCTTCTGTTGCATTCTGAATTTCTTCAACACTAACTCCAGGAGCTCGTTCTTTAAGAATAAAACCCTTTTCACCGACTTCAAGAAGCGCCAAGTCAGTAACTATTTTTTTAATGCAATTAGCGCCCGTCAATGGAAGCGTACATTTCTTTAGAAGTTTAGATTCTCCAGCCCTATTGGTATGTTGCATGGCCACAATTATATTATCAGCAGCAGCTACCAGATCCATAGCACCACCCATGCCTTTAATCATTTTTCCCGGAATCTTCCAACTTGCTATATCACCGCTCTCCGACACTTCGAATGCACCCAGTACAGTTAAATCGATATGACCACCTCGAATCATTGCAAAACTCATCGCAGAATCAAAAAAAGCACCATCTGGTAAAATTGTGACCGTTTGTTTGCCCGCATTTATCAGATCGGCATCAACATTTTCAGCCGTAGGGAAAGGCCCCATTCCTAATAAACCATTTTCAGAATGCAAGGTAACATGTATGTTATCAGGAACATAATTAGCCACAAGCGTAGGAATACCAATACCCAGATTAATGTAGTAGCCATCTTTTATTTCAAGCGCAATGCGTTGAGCTATTTGTTCTTTCGTTAAAGCCATATTAAACTTGGTTAGCTAAGGTTAAGCGTTCAATTCGTTTCTCGTAATTTGATCCTTCAAAAATATACTGCACAAAAATCCCTGGCACATGAATATGATTTGGATCTAAGCTGCCAATGGGTACCATCTCTTCCACCTCGGCAATGGTTAATTTTCCAGCCATCGCCATCGCAGCATTAAAATTTTGGGCAGTATCCTTAAAAACTAAATTTCCAGCCTCATCCCCTTTCCAAGCTTTTACCAAAGCAACATCAGCTCGCAAGGCCTTTTCAAGAATATACCTTTGCCCATCAAATACACGCTCTTCCTTCCCTTCGGCCACCTCAGTTCCTACACCTGTAGCAACATAAAAGGCCGGAATACCAGCACCGCCAGCGCGAATCCTTTCAGCAAGTGTACCTTGCGGAACAAATTCCATTTCCACTTCACCTTTCAGCAACATATTCTCAAACTCCTTATTCTCTCCTACATACGAGGCCAATATTTTCTTAATTTGTCTTTTCGACAACCACTTACCAAGGCCGAAATTATCGATACCGATATTATTTGAAATGACAGTCAAATCAATAACATTAGATGCAGCTACTGCATTAATCATGTTTTCCGGAATTCCACATAAGCCAAATCCACCAGCCATAATGGTCATTCCATTTCTGATAAAATGAATAAGATCATCAGCACTATTCACTTGTTTAGACATCATTATTACTTTATATTTTTTTAATGATTACACTCAAAAAAATCCATCCTCTATTGGTTCATCAACACAACACACCTAATCATCATAACTTTGAAACCAATACAATGCATTAATTTTAACTTCTAATCCATTACTTATTTCACATCCTTAAACTCACACTACTTTTAAACTGTAGGTATTTACAAACACAAGGACTTTTTTTATCGATTAAACCACCAATATCTAACAAATTTTAGAGCCCAATGTTTTACCTACTTTCAATTTCACAGCAATTCACAAACAACTTTTCAAATCTTACAATCCTTTCATCCAATTCCTTATCCAACCTATACACTTTTATAAAACAGACAGAATCACCAATTTCCTTTCAATTTGATACCAACAAATAAAATGAAATATATTAAGATTTTCATATCCTTTTTGCTTTTATATTTCAACTTTATATATTTTTGCATCAAAAAATAAATCATGGATCCGAATAGCCCCAACAAAGGCTTATTTAATAAGCTCAGCCCCGAGCAATTGAAAGAGCGCCTGGAACAAGAAACTTTTAACCGAACAACGGTTTCGTTTTACAAATACATTAATATTCCTGACCCCTCAGAAATGCGCAATAAACTATTTGCCGACTGGGATAAGCTTGGCTGTTACGGACGAATCTACATTGCCAACGAAGGCATTAATGCACAAATGAGCGTTCCTAATCACAATTGGGATGAATTTGAAAAACTAATTCGTTCATATAAGGAATTTGAAGACGTCCCATTCAAAATTGCCGTTGAGGATGATGGCAAGTCGTTTCTTAAACTGCAAATTAAGATACGTAAACAAATAGTAGCCGACGGCTTACCAAAAAACGAATATGATGTAAGCAATGTTGGCAAGCATTTGAATGCACAAGAATGGAACCAAGCCATGGACAGCGGCGCTACTATTGTTGACATGCGTAACCACTACGAAAGTGAAATCGGACACTTTAAAGGGGCAATTTTACCCGATGCAGATACTTTTAAGGAAGAACTGCCCGAAGTTCTGGAGCAACTAAAAGGTAAAGAAAACGAGAAAGTTCTATTGTATTGTACTGGTGGAGTTCGCTGCGAAAAAACGAGTGCCTATTTAAAGCATCATGGCTTTAACGATGTAAACCAACTGTTGGGTGGCATAATCGATTATTCGCGTCAGATAAAAAACACCAACATTGAAAACAAATTTATCGGTAAAAACTTTGTATTCGACGATAGATTAGGTGAACGCATCAGTGATGATGTTATCAGCCACTGCCACCAATGCGGAAGCGTATGCGACACACATGTAAATTGTGCCAATGTGCGTTGCAATCTGCTGTTTATTCAGTGTGATAATTGCAGGCAAGCAAACGAGGCATGCTGCAGCGAAGATTGTAAAACCTACATTCTAGCACCTGATGACAAAAAACAAGAGCTTGAATCCTTACTCACATTCAATCGAGGTAAGCGCTTCAATAAAAAGAATGCAAATTGCTGTTCGTCGGAAAATATATCATCGGTAAAACTAACAGGCAACTAGTAATTATTAAGCCTTATCAATAGCTGCACAACTTAATTTGCAATTTAAGTCCATAGAACTAGGCAAACAATTGAACATTAATAACGCGCATTTCAACGCTTTTACATATCTTTGCATGATTTTTCATCAAAATTGAATTAATAATGATTAAAATTACCTTTCCAGACCAGAGTGTCAGAGAGTTTGAAGCAGGTGTAACAGGCTTTGAAATTGCCAAGAGTATTAGTCCACGCTTGGCTAAAGAAGTTTTATCTATCACAGTAAACGATACAGTGACTGATTTAACGCGCCCTATCACCACCGATGCTAGCATCAAACTTCACAAATGGGAAGACGAAGAAGGTAAGCACGCCTTTTGGCATTCATCAGCTCACTTAATGGCCGAAGCTATTGAATCATTATTTCCAGGTACAAAATTTGGCATTGGCCCTACTATTGAGAACGGCTTTTACTATGACGTTCAGCCTGCCGACAATGTTGTTATTAAAGATTCGGACTTAGCTAAGATTGAGAAGAAATTCAAAGATTTAGCGAGTCAAAAACTAGAATATACGCGAAGTGAAGTTTCTAAAAAAGAAGCTTTAGATTATTTCACAGAGAAAGATGATGAGTATAAGCTGGAACTAATTAATGAGTTAGAAGACGGCACCATCTCATTTTATAAGCAAGGCAACTTTACTGACCTTTGCCGCGGCCCCCATTTACCTTCAACAGCTCCAATTAAGGCCATTAAGCTATTAAGCATAGCAGGTGCTTATTGGCGAGGCGATGAGAAACGCAAGCAGTTAACACGCATATACGGTATCTCCTTCCCTAAGGCAAAAATGCTTGAAGAGCATTTACATCTATTGGAGGAGGCTCAAAAGAGAGATCACCGTAAGCTAGGTAAAGAACTTGAATTATTCACTTTCTCAAGTAAAGTTGGCCAAGGTCTGCCGCTTTGGTTGCCAAACGGAGCCCGTTTGCGCGAGCGCCTTGAGAATTTCCTAAAGAAGCTACAAGTAAAACATGGATACGAACCAGTAATTACACCTCACATCGGAAACAAAGAGCTGTATGTAACGTCTGGCCATTACGCTAAGTATGGTAAAGATTCGTTTCAACCAATAAATACACCAGCAGAGGGAGAAGAATTCTTGTTAAAACCTATGAATTGTCCTCACCATTGCGAAATATATAAATTCAAACCACGCTCATATAAAGATCTCCCTATTCGTTTTGCAGAATTTGGTACCGTTTACCGTTACGAGCAAAGTGGAGAACTACACGGATTGACAAGGGTGCGTGGTTTTACTCAGGATGATGCGCATTTATTCTGCCGTCCTGATCAAATTAAAGACGAGTTTAAAAAAGTAATCGACATTATATTATACATCTTTAAAGCGTTAGACTTTAAGGATTATGTCACACAAATTTCACTTCGCCACCAAGAGGACCATTCGAAATACATAGGTAGCGAAGATAACTGGAACAAAGCCGAACAAGCCATCATCGAAGCTTGTGAAGAAAGAGGCATGAATACAGTAATTGAATATGATGAGGCTGCATTCTATGGTCCTAAATTGGATTTCATGGTAAAAGATGCACTTGGTCGTAAATGGCAACTTGGAACCATTCAGGTTGATTACAATTTACCGGAGCGTTTTGAGTTGGAATATATTGGCAGCGATAACCAGAAACACCGCCCAGTAATGATTCACCGTGCACCATTCGGAAGCATGGAGCGTTTTGTTGCTGTTTTAATCGAACATACTGCGGGTAAATTTCCATTATGGCTAACCCCTGAACAGGTAGTAATTTTGCCTATTAGTGAAAAACATAATGAATACGCAGAAAAAGTTTTGAAATCGCTAAATAATTCCGATATTCGTGCCGTTCTAGATGACCGTAATGAGAAAATCGGTAAGAAAATAAGAGACAACGAGTTAAAGCGAATACCTTACATGCTAATTGTAGGCGAAAAAGAGGCAGAAGAACAAAAAGTTGCCGTTCGCAAGCAAGGAGATGGTGATAAAGGAACAATGAGTGTTGACGAATTTGCCAATTTTATCAATCAGGAAGTAGAGCAAATACTTGCTGATATAGAACAATAATATTAACTAAATTAGGGAGGGTTTAACAATAGCTAGACCACATAGAAGACAGGTAAGACCTGTAAAAGAAGAGCCAGCACATAGAATAAATAGACTTATTCGGGTTCCGCAGGTTAGACTAGTTGGAGATAATATCGAAACTCCAGGTGTTTTTCCAACGGTAGAGGCTCTTAAAATAGCTGATGATTTGGATTTAGATTTGGTTGAAATTTCGCCAAACGCTGATCCGCCGGTGTGTAAAATTACGGATTATCAAAAATTTCTTTACCAGCAAAAGCGCAAGCAAAAAGAGCTTAAAGCTAAAACTGTTAAGGTTGTGGTGAAGGAGATTCGTTTTGGACCAAATACCGACGATCACGATTATCAGTTTAAATTAAAGCATGCCGAAAAATTTCTTGGCGAAGGAGCAAAAGTGAAAGCCTTTGTATTCTTTAAAGGACGTTCGATCCTTTTTAAAGATAAAGGTGAAATCTTATTGTTACGTTTCGCTCAAGATCTGGAAGAAATTGGAAAGGTTGAACAGCTACCAAAATTAGAAGGTAAACGTATGACCATGTTTATTTCTCCTAAGGCTCCAGCTAAAAAGAAATAGCGGATTTTTATAATTTTAATATATAGGAATAATGCCAAAAATGAAGACGAATTCCAGTGCGAAGAAAAGATTCACAATCACTGGAAGTGGAAAAATCAAGAGGAAGCATGCTTTCAAAAGTCACATCTTAACAAAGAAGACTAAGAAGCAGAAGAGAAATTTGACCTATGCTGGCGCTGTTCACAAAGCTGATGAATCAAACATCAAGCTTTTATTGAACATGAAGTAAGCACAGTTTCAAATTTAAGTACGAAAACGATTTTTTAACTGAGTGAATTAGCCGAAAGATTCCGAACGAAACGGAACGCTAACCATTCAAAAATGATTTTAAAATGCCAAGATCAGTCAATCACGTAGCGTCTAGAGAGAGACGTAGAAAGTTATTAAAGAAAACCAGAGGTTACTTTGGTCGTAGAAAAAATGTATGGACGGTAGCTAAAAATGCCTATGAAAAAGGTTTATCTTACGCATACCGCGACAGAAAGAAGAAGAAAAGTTCATTCAGAGCATTATGGATTCAGCGTATCAATGCTGCAGCTCGTTTGGAAGGTGTATCTTATAGCAAGTTAATGGGAATGTTGCACAAGCAAAACATCGAAATTAACCGTAAGGTTCTAGCCGATTTAGCAATGAATCATCCAGAAGCTTTTAAAGCGATTGTTAAAAAAGCAATGGCAGCTGCTTAAGAGCTTTGTCAAAATATTTTAAAAGGAGGTCCAACGACCTCCTTTTTTTATGTAAAAAATTCAAAACTACATACTTTATTACCTCACCCTTACGTTCTAAAAAAAGTAAGTCCCATTTCCTACACAAAATTGCTATTGCATCAACATTATAAACCTGAGTAAATTCAATTACTTAAGGTCTTTTTATATCTTTGTTGCTATAGCATTAGAAAAACAAAAATGAAGATAGCATTAATAGGATACGGAAAAATGGGCAAGGAAATTGAAGCCATTGCCCTTGAGCGCGGACACGAGGTTGTGAGCCGCATCGATATTAGCACCAACGATTCTTTTGACGACACAGCTTTCAAATCGGCCGAAGTAGCCATCGAATTTACTCGCCCTGAAGCTGCTTACAACAATTATCTTAACTGCTTTGAACGAAATATTCCAGTTGTATCAGGAACTACCGGCTGGTTGGATAGAATGCCTGAGATAGAAAAAGAATGCAAAGAGAATGGACAAACTTTCTTTTATGCCTCTAATTTCAGCTTGGGTGTGAATATATTCTTTGAGCTCAACAAGCAATTGGCTCGCATCATGAACAAGGTAAAAGAATATGATGTATCGATGGAAGAAGTGCACCATACACAAAAGTTGGATGAGCCTAGTGGTACAGCCATCACTTTAGCCGAGGGTATTTCAAACAACCTTGAGCGCAAAGAAACCTGGACACTGGACTCTGATTCTAAAGACAACGAAATACACATAAAAGCCATTCGCGAAGGACAAGTTCCAGGCATACATACCATCAAATACGATTCACCTGTTGATGAAATTCACATTCACCACAGCGCCAAATCGCGTAAAGGATTTGCATTGGGTGCAGTACTTGCAGCTGAATTCACAAAGGGAAGAAACGGACTACTTAGCATGAACGACCTACTTAACTTATAATAACATTAATAACATGCAAAACACATCACTTTATAAATGGATTAAATGTGCCATAGCGAGCATTGTTTTTATACTATGGGTAATTTGGCTCGATAATTATTGGTTCTTATTAGCCTACCCTATTGTCTTTGATAATTACATCACTAAAAAAATTCCTTGGGGATTTTGGAAGAAAACCAAGGATGGTAAGAAACCAAGTGCGGTTGTAGAATGGGCTGATGCTTTAATTTTTGCACTGGTAGCGGTGTATATTATCAATATCTTCTTATTTCAGAATTACAAGATACCAACCAGCTCATTGGAAAAATCATTGCTCGTTGGCGATCATCTTTTTGTGAGTAAGGCTAGTTATGGACCACGCATGCCAAATACGCCAATCTCATTTCCTTTGGTTCAAAACACTTTTCCAATCATTAATACCAAATCGTATACCGATTGGCCTCATTGGGATTACAAGCGTTTGAAAGGCATAAGCCCGATTAAACGTAACGACATTGTGGTATTTAACTTCCCTGCCGGAGATACAGTACCATTCAAATCAAACAATCCCGATTTTTACAATCAAGCATTAAACCTGGGACTGAGTGAGGCATCTCAAAATGAAAAACTTCGCCCAAGCGTACCTTTTGCATCTGATTGGGAGCGCAATAATTACTTTAAAGATCTTGGTCGTAAACGCATTTATGATAACCCTCAGATGTTTGGTGAGGTATTAGCTCGACCAGTTGATCGACGTGATAACTATGTGAAAAGATGTGTTGCTATACCAGGCGATGTTTTCGAGATTAGAAGTAATCAGATCTACATTAATGGTGTAAAAGAAGAGAATCCAAAGGACATTCAGCACAACTACAAGATTACAACAGATGGTACATCCTTGAATGATCGTTTTTATGAACGCATGGGCATTTCAAGGGCCGATCAGAGTGGAATGGCACCTAACTATTACCTACCTCTTACCAAGGAAAACGCTGATAAGATAAAAGACATGTCTTTTATAAAATCCATTATTATTGAGGAAGAAATCCCTAACAACAGCGGTTTCCAGGTATTCCCGCACAGTAGCGATTACAATTGGAGTCGCGATAACTTTGGTCCATTAACAATGCCTAAAGCTGGTGAGACAATTGATTTGAACATCAAAAATTTAGTCATCTACGAACGTATTATCACTGCTTACGAAAGAAACAAGCTAAGTGTTAAAGGCGACCAAATTTACATTAACGATGAACTAGCTACGAGTTATACCTTTAAGATGGACTATTACTTTATGCTAGGCGACAACCGACATAAAAGTGCCGATTCACGTTACTGGGGGTTTGTGCCTGAGGATCATATCGTAGGTAAACCAATTCTGGTATGGCTATCCTTAGATAAAGATAAAAGCTTCTTTTCTAGCATTCGTTGGGATCGATTCTTTAAAATAGTACATAAGAACTAATCAAATACAAGGTGACCAAAAACTCTGATAGCATCCGTTCACTGAGCGTAGTCGAAGTGATTATTAGTTGATAATCAGCATAAGTCAAATTTCATCTCGACTACGCTCGATGAGCGAGCTTAGTTTCTGGACGTCCTCCTCTTTAAATTATGAATAAAAAAGCAATCAGCGGTTTCATTTGCATTTTAGCCGTCTTGATCCTAACCATTTGGAGTCAAAGCTGGTCTTTGGTTATTATTCTTTTTGGCACTTGTGTGCTTATATGGCACGAGAAAATCAGGAAGGCATGCAAAGACTATGTCAAGCATATACCCGTCAAATACGACAAGTGGCTGGGCTGGATTATTGCTACATGTATCGCATTATTGCTGCTTTCATTTGTTAATCAGTATTTATTTAGCCTTTATTCACTTCGCTCTTCCTCGATGGAGCCAACTTATTCATCGGGCGATGTATTCATTATGAATAAGGTGAAAATTGGTCCTGGAAAGAACATTGATAAGGTAAAGGATTATCGTCGCTTAAAAGGTTTTAGTTCCATTAAAAGAGGCGATGTCATTGCTTTCCATTTCCCGGAAGCAGACACCGTATTTCAGGAAAGCGTTAGTCAGAACTACCATTACTTAAAACGACAGTATAAGGTAACAGGTAATTACAATCCCTTGTTACAAAATAAAATCAAATACAAAGCTGTTCATAAACGTCCACGATTCATTAAGCGTATTATTGGGTTACCGGGCGATACTTTGCAGATAACGGAAGGTAAATATTACATCAACGCCAATGCAAGCTCGCAGAATAATCGCTTCATTAATAAATATGCCTTGAACAAAGGTGTGTCGCGACGCATAGTTGATAAAATATTAAAAGCTTCGACTAACAACTACCAGGAAGAGAAACAGCAAATAATAGAAATTAGTGAAACGCTCATTCAGGAAAATGATTGGCACGACTACCTCGTACAAAAAGAAGAGTTATTGAATATGCCCAATCCCTATATATTCCCGTTTTCTAATTCCTACCTATGGAATGCCTCTTATTGGGGACCGGCTGTTATTCCTTTCAAAGGCATGCGCATTAAAATAAACAGTGCCAACCTTCCCTTATACAAACGCATTATTGAAACCTACGAAGAAAACAAACTAGACGTAAAAGGTGAAGACATTTTTATCAACGGTAAAATTGCAAGCACTTATACCTTTAAATTAAATTACTATTGGATGGCCGGAGACAACAGACCACATTCATTTGATAGCCGCTATTGGGGTTTTGTTCCCGAAAACCACATCATTGGAATCATTAACAAGTTACCTCTATAAATAAAAATTAAACTATTTTCCTATATTGTTATAATAAAATTAGTCTTTCGTCTTGATACCTTTTGTCTTGATACTAACTTTAATACTATGAAAAAATCATTTTGGATATCAACAGTATTTGCCGTTATACTTGTGATTTTCTCAGTGCAAAATGCATCTGAAGTACCAGTCAATCTCTTTTTTAAAGAAGTACAAATATCGCTGGCTGTATTACTTATAACGGTCTTTATTTTTGGAGCCATTACAGGAGCGTCTTATTTCTTTTTCAAAAAAAGACAGGAGAAGAAACGAATAACAAAACCGCAAGAGGCGGAAACCATTACCGAGAATGAACCAGAGAACTAAACTACTTCCGCTAAGCTACCTTGGCCCAATTCAACTATTTGCACATCTAAAAGATGGTGACGAAATTGTGATTGAGCAACATTGCAACTATCAGCGTAAAACCTATCGAAGCAGATGCAACATACTGGACGCCAACGGACCTTTATCATTGTCTATACCGGTAGTAAATAAGAAGAATCAAAAGATTCTTACAAAAGATACTTTAATAGCCTACGATACAAACTGGCAAAAACAGCATTGGCGATCCATCGTATCGGCCTATAATAGTTCGCCCTACTTTGAGTATTATGCCGATGATTTCGAATTATTCTATCAGAAGCGCTTTGAATCTTTAGTTGATTTCAATCATGAACTTTTTAAGGTAATTATAGAACTACTTGAGCTTGATGTTACATACAAGTTAAGCAGCGAATTTACCGACTTTGAAAATCAATTTGAAGACCTCCGAACAATCATCCATCCACGTAATGATCTTTCAAAAGATCCTAATTACAAAAACATAAGCTATCGACAGGTTTTCGCCGAAAAACATGCCTTTGAACCCAACCTTAGTATTATTGATTTGCTCTTTAACAAAGGGCCGGAATCGGGTATTGTGCTTGCCGAATCAATAGTAGATTAAAACGTAAGTTTTTAAGATGATGTGCTGGCATCTGTCTTAATCAACCGAGAATCGTATTAATAATTAACGCACAACAAAATAACTCCTGCATTTTTAATCAATACATACAAGAAAATTACACTATAAGTTCCCAATTTGAGAATTATACCTTATTTTTGTTCCCATAAAGAGAACTATGAGGCGTATATTAGCAAAAAGTACCTTAAGAGAGTTTTGGTCAAAATATCCTGATTCAGAACAGTATCTAAAGACTTGGTATGATACTGCTATGAATTCGAGTTGGAAAACACCCAATGATGTAAAGAAAAGTTATGTAAATGCAAGCATACTGAAAGACAGTCGAATTGTTTTTAACATCAAGGGAAATTCTTATCGCCTGATTGTAAAATTTAATTTTGAGCATGAATTAGCACTTATTCGATTTATAGGGACACATAGCGAATATGATAAAATTGATGCAAATAACATTTAAAACCAATTAATCATGAACATAAAACCAATTAAAACAGAAAGCGATTATAAAGCAGCGCTAATCAGGTTGGAAGAAGTATTTGATGCTAAATTGGGAACGCAAGAAAGCGATGAATTAGAAATTCTTGGATTATTGATTGATGATTATGAAAACAAACACTATCCAATAGAAGCACCGGATCCAATAGATGCTATTAAAATAAGAATGGAAGAAATGCATCTTAAGCAGGTGGATCTAATTCCTGAAATTGGCGGGAAAAGTCGAGTATCAGAAATATTAAATAGAAAGCGCAGACTGACTGTTGATATGATTCGAAAACTAGCCATAAAGCTTAATCTATCTGCAAGCATTTTAATAGGAGACTATCAACTTGTTCAATAAAGCTCTTTTAATAAGACCTTATCCAATCTGTCAACACCTCAACCAAGCTCTCCATTTTTTCAAAATCCAAAAGATCACTGGTATCGTTTACAGTATGTATCACTCCATCTTCACCTGAGAAAAGAAATAGAGAAGGAATCTGACGCCTTATAAAACTGGACTGATCCGAGTATTTCAAATATTTAGGATTGCCATCTAAAACAAAATCAACACCTGTGTTCTTTTCATCAGCTTTTAATAAAGCTTGTAAACAATGTTGGGATACATTATCGCTTTGTAATAAATACAAGGCTTTGGCACGATCTTTTAAATCAGTTCCAAGTCCACCAACCATATCGAGGTTAAGCACACACTTAATCATTGATGTATCAACCAAGCCACTTTCAACGAAATATTCCGAACCTAATAAACCATATTCTTCTGCTCCAAAGGCAACAAAAACAATATTGTAGCCAGGATCCCACCCTTGGCTGACTGCTTTAGACAATCTACTGGCCACCTCAAGCATTACAGATACACCCGATGCATTATCATTAGCTCCCGGGTAATAAGTTGTAAGCCCTTGTCCCAAATGATCGTAATGTGCCGTAATTATAATGGTAGAATCTAAATTCGCTTTAGTAGCGAGTTGCCCAACAATGTTATGACACACATAATTTGAGGCATCTCTTAGTATGTTAATAGTAACAGTTTCTTTAATGGTGGCTTTGGCATTATTTTTTGCCATTCGTTTTAGCTTCCTGCTCATGGATGGCGACGGATTCAATATAATATCAGGCTTATACATGTAATTACTTAAGCAGGCTGTTATATGTTTCCGACCAAAAAATCTATCGGCCAATGTATCACCTTCAACCAGTATTTTAAACTCCTGCAACTCTTTTGTTAAACGTGTTCGTACCAAACAATCTTTACTATCTGAATTTCTATATAAAAACACCGAATCATTTTTATAAAAAGGATAAAGTTGATATTCTCCAAGAAATTGGCCTTGATTCCAATTTATTAGATAAGGATTAACAGCAAAGTCATCCCAAATAACATACCGTTTATCATCCATTGTTATGGATGACTTATTGCTGATTCTGCCAAAAGCCGTAATTGAAAAGCTTTGCCGAAAATCAGGTTCTAAAGCCGATAAACCAATTATTTGGTAGATATTACTTAGGTAATTTGCAGTACTATCAGCTCCGCCATATAAATGACAACGACCTTTAAACTCGGGGGAAGTCAGCAAATTAATATGCTGTTCAAGTTTAATCTGTGCTTGTGAATCATGAATAATTAGATTCATGAATAACACAACAGCATAAAAGATAGGACTTCTAGAGTTTTTATAAATCATATGTTTTCAACGTCAAGTACTACAATTTCATAAGATTGATTAACTTGTTATCATACTTTATGCGAAAAATCACCTAAGCAAAACCCTTATTTGGATGATGGCTTATAAACAATCCCCCATTTATTATACAAATCCTCTTCAATAGGTCTCAAGCCTAAATCAGCTCGTCTCTTGTTTACATTTTTCTCATTTTTAATTGGGATGACATTGTACTTTTTAGCACCTAACTCTCTACGTATTTGAGTGCCGTACAACTGCTTACCCTTTCTCACAAAAAGCATTTTATCATACATCATTGCATAATGATAAGGATTCGCCTTCCCTTTTTCAACAGCCGTTTTTAAATATGGCAGACACTCTTCTTGAATATCGGGTGCATCATATTGAATTACATAAAAACATGCTCTTGCAGCCTCCTTTCCAACTAACTCATTATTTAACCAACCATATTTTTTTATTAAAGCATAAACCTTTTGAGTTGCTTCTTTTGTCTGCTCCAATTGCTTTTCTATAAACATACTATGTTCGGGGTCATCAAGTTTAGGGAAATAAACATATTTGCTTAATGTTCGAAACTTTTGATCTTCAGCTCCCATAAGCCAAAGCTCATAACCAAGCTCTTTAAACTCAACATGCTTATTTTTCCTAAAAAAGATATATTTCAAACTATCTTCAATAGTACTCCAACACTCCTTTTCTCTAATATGGGCCAAATCTTTATCAATAAAAACACGTTGCAAGGAATCCAAACTTTGTTCCTTCTCAATCCACCGATTAAAAGCTAAAACAACAGAATCACAATTTTCTTCTTTGGCCTGCTTCTGCACCTGAGCATATTAAAATTCATGTGATTGCGCATTCGCAACTGTTAATACAAGGGCAAATAAAATAGTTAAAACAATGTTCATAAATATTATGCTTAAGTGTGGTAGTTAGGTATAAAACTTCTAATTATTTAGAATAATTTTAATTTGAATATTATTATGGTGCCTACACTTTGACCAAGTACCATAGTAAGTCCACTGCTCTATTGGATAGTCTCTTTTATAAGCAGCAAAGGAAGGTTCAATCGAATAACTTGAAATACCATTATCATTGCTTTTTATATACATATTCTCCTCAATATGGAGCCATTGCACAGCAATAAAAAGCCCTTTCTTCGGGAATGGTATGTTCAAGTCATCTATATCAATTTCTGTTTTATGCACTCCCTTACGTGCAACACCAACGATTGGCTTTCTATTTAATATTTGACCTGGTGCTCCATCCTTTCCCTTTTCGAATAATCGTATCATAAACGTTGCATTCTTAACCCGCGAAAAAGTTATAAACTTAATGAGTTTTAAATATGGTGTTTTATTATATTTACTATCGTAAGGATAATAATAGGCTATCATAGTTAGCGAAGGGGCGAAACTGCCAATATAATAACCTGAAATATGTCGTTTTAATTTACCGATACTTAATTCAATATCATCTTTCGAAACAATGTTTACCTCATCTAATTCATAAATGATTGGTTTAAGCTTTATAGTATCTTTAATCGCATCAAATAACAATTCCTTTCCTTCAAACCCCACGGCAGAAAACACCATTACACTATTTTCTTTTGCAACAACTTTAAATATGCCTTTCTCATCTGAATTAAATCCATCTTTTGTACCTAACACTTGAATATTCACATAAGGAATTGGCATTTGTGTTAACTCATCAATAATCACTCCTCTCTTTTGAGCACTTAGAACAAAGGTGGAGAATATCAATCCAATAATTAATACATTAACTCTATTTATCAACATTTATTATTTTAAATATAGTTTTGATACAAGGGGTCTAACACAGTGTAGTAAGGCAAGTAATCACTATTTACTTCGAAAGAACATTGTGAAAAAATAAACGCTAAACATGCACATGATACCACCCTAAAAAAGCACTTCATTATTATTCGTAAAAGCCTCATAATTAGCCCAACTATTGACTATTAAATTAAACAACACACTTTATATACCTTATGGCATATATTTCTCAATTCAAGTATTTCTGTTATCGCTAACCAAAAATAATAAGAATTTATATTTATCAAAACATATATACAAAAAAAAGAAACATGCTTAAAATGACAAGAATTACATGAGAATATATTTTAACACAGAGGCGCTAAGGCGCAGAAATCTTTTTTTAGGAGCTATATGAATACCAGTGGGTAGGATGCAAGTATGTAATAGTTGAACCCGCTTTGGGGTTCTGCAAACTATTTATTTCTAAACTCCGCATTCCATACGGAGCTATTCACGTTTAATCCTTTCAGGATTTATATACACACTACCGCGAAGTGGTTAAATATGAACTAAGTAAACAGCAATTACACATTACAACTCCGCGTTTCTGCGACTCTGCGTTTATTTTACTTTTATCAATTCTTTAGAAAAGCCTTCAGTATCTCATCATGGTCAAAAGCCAACTTTGGTAATTCATCTACATTAAACCACGCAACATCAGCTGCATCATCCATAGCTATGGCACTTAGCTCGCTATCAACAAATGCATAATAAACCACGGATACTGTTCGGTGACGTGGATCGCGATCTACAGCGCCAAAGGTGCGAAACTGATGAATAGTGATTCCCTCAATACCAGTTTCTTCCTTTAATTCACGCAAGGCTCCCGTAGATAAATCTTCATGCATATCCACAAAACCTCCAGGGAAAGCCCAACAATGCTTATAAGGCTCATTGGCCCGCTTTATCAACAAAACCTTTGTTTCTTCACCTTTACATATTAAAATCACATCGGTAGTAAGAGCTGGTCGAGGGTATTCGTAGGTATATTTCATAATAAAATAGATAGTAGTCCCGATAGCTATCGGGATAGGTAGTAGTCAGTAGTAACTAAATACTTTTATATATGGAACGGTTCTTTATATACATCTTGTAAAGAGAGAACCGTTCCTTAAATCACAAACTTCAGACTTCAAGCCACGGACTCCGCACAAAGCACTGTGCACCGTACACTACACACCGAGCACACGTTTAATAACCCTTAATTTATGACTGTACTTTTTACTATCGTTATTAAAGATACCTTGATGATCAAATTTATCGATTCGTACACGCCCTGAGGCATGAATAATTTCACCCCGCCCAAGGCATAGGCCAACATGCACAATATTTCCCTCCTCATCATCGAAAAAGGCCATATCACCTGCAACAGCTTCCTCAACAAAAGAAACAATTTGCCCACTATTCACCTGCTGGGAAGCATCGCGCGGTATACTCACGCCAAGTATCGCAAAAACAAGTTGCGTAAAACCTGAGCAATCAAGCCCAAAGAAATTCCGTCCACCCCACAAGTAAGGCACATTAATAAAGGACAAAGCAACATCGGTAATTGATCCGACTGGTTTATCTGGATTTTGGTTACCTGAAATATAATACTCCGTTGCACCAATAATAAAACTGCTTCTATCCGCCGTATTTAAGAATATCGAACTCCCTCCTGATATAAAATGGGTTTGCTTATCTGGTTCCGTTACCACTTTTACAAATGGCCCGGGCACCTTCCATTTTTCAGCTTGCTCCCAACGCTCCACTTCCTTAATGGATAAATCTTTAATCAACTTTGAATTAATCCAGCCCTCATAGTCATCCGTATGCAATTTAACTTTTGCCCATTGCTCTTCAATTTCAAACACGTCAAAAGTCTCTCCAAATAATATTTGGGTCACCATTTCAGCTTGTTCGGCCGGTTCTTTTCTTACCGGAATATATCCGTAGGTACAGATCGATTTTTCCATTTTGTAAATATCGAAATAATGTTCTATTATGAAAAAGTTAAATTATTTAAAAAATCTAAGCTTTTCGCTATTTTTGGTCATTATAATTCAATCATTCATAAAAATCGAAACACATGCTTGATCGTTTCAAGAATTTTAAATCAAAGTATTATCAGCCGGGACTGCGCATTTTTCTTTTCTTGATAACTACCCTTATTATTACCTACTTACTCCCAAAAACCGGTAAGTTTGCCTACGAATATGTGAATGGTACGCCTTGGAAACACCAAACATTAATAGCACCTTTTGACTTTCCTATTTATAAAACACAAGCTGAATTAACCAGCGAATCGGATAGTTTATTGCATCATTTTAGGCCGTATTTTAATCGCGACACTGCCATAAAGCAAAAAATAACTGAGCAGTTTGCTAAAGATTACCCTAGCATCGTTGAGAAAAACAAGGCAGATTTTAGGCAGTTAAATCGTAAGTACTCCAAAGATACAACCTACTTTGATCAAATTGGTCATACAATATCGGAACAGTTAAAGCAGATTTACTCGCAAGGTATAATTGTTCTTCCCGAACAATATTTGAGTGCAACGGAAACTTTTGAACTGATGCTGATTGAAGGCGCTTTTGCTGAACCTTATGCCTTATCTGAACTTTATCTGCAGACTCAAGCCTACCAAAGAATTTCTACTTCGGTAATCAAAACAATGGTAAAAGATTCTGGATCGATTGACAAAGGAATTACTGAGTTCATTACCGAATTACAACTCAACAATTACATCGATCCCAATATTAGATACGATGAAGCCCGCAACATTACAGAACTTGATAATCTGCAAAAAAACATCTCTCTAACATCAGGTAGAGTACTAGCAGGACAACGCATTATTGACCAAGGTGGAATTGTAGATAAAGCAACTGTTAAAGTGTTGGATTCGCTCCGACGAAATTATGAATCAAAAATATCATCAACCAGTAATTATTACTTTATTCTAGGCGGACAATTTTTAATCGTCTTTTTGTTATTTGTTACCATCTACCTCTTTCTATATTTCTTCAGACGCGATGTCTTTCAATCCATCAGTTCGGTGAGTTTCATTTTATTAATTACCCTATTGATGACTTTATTGGCAAGTCTAGAGCAAATTTTTCCACATTTTCCTTTTTACATTATTCCGTTTGCCATTCTACCCATTATTATCAGAACCTTCTTCGATAGTCGATTGGCATTTTTCATGTACGTGATTACAATATTAATAAGTGCCTTTTTTACTGAGAATAGCTTTGAATTTGTTTTCTTACAGATACCTGCAGGACTGATTGCCATGTTTAGCTTATTCCGAATGGTACGCAGAAGTCACATCGTTAGAGCAGCAATGCTTATAATACTAACCTACTCGCTATTTTACACTTCACTCTCATTGTGGCGCGAAGGAAATATTAATACCATCAATGTGTCGATGTATGCTTATTTTGGTGCAAATGGCATTATGTTACTAATGGTATATCCATTGATCTGGATCTTCGAACGTATGTTTGGATTCTTATCAGATGTAACTCTCGTGGAGCTGTCTGACACAAATCACCCAATCTTACGCAAAATGGCTGAAGCCACCCCTGGTACATTTCAACATAGCATTCAAGTTGGTAATTTAGCGCAAGAAGTTGCTTACAAGTTGGGAGCCAATCCTGCGCTTGTAAGAGCAGGTGCCATGTATCACGACATAGGTAAGATGGCATCGCCCATGTTTTTTACCGAGAATCAAGCTCAAGGCTTAAATCCGCATTCTGAGTTAAGTTATGAAGACAGTGCCAAGGTTGTCATTAACCACATCGATAATGGTGTGAAAATGGCGCTTAAACATAAACTGCCGCGACAAATAATCGATTTCATTACCACGCATCAAGGCACTACTAAAACCTGGTATTTTTACAATTCATTCATCAATAAAAATCCGGATCAAGAACCTGATGTGAGTATATTCACCTACCCTGGGCCAACGCCTTTTACATTGGAAACAGCCATATTAATGATGGCAGATTCTATTGAAGCTGCATCGCGAAGCTTAAAAAAATACAATGATGATGAAATTGATAAATTAGTGGAGAAGATTGTAAATAAACAAGTGGACGAAGATCAATTCATTAATGCCCCAATTACCTTCAGGCAAATTACAGAGGCTAAGGAAGTATTTAAAACCAAGCTCAAAAACATTTATCATGCGAGGGTAGAATATCCAAGTATAAAAAAGAAGAAAAAACAGAAATAAATAAAAAGAGGCTGTCTCAAAAGAGAATTTAAAATCCAGACAACTTATAGATTAAAACTTAACCTTTATTTCTACCCCTCCAAACCTCCCCTAAAGT